>NZ_LWGE01001068.1:0-1112 GCF_001635315.1 Oleiphilus sp. HI0123 | reverse complement strand
TAACACCCGGCACTTTAATGACATGACGACCATAACCACTATCTATGGCGCCAGCAGCAACCAACTGGTTATTACGATTAACAATGCTCAACACGGTCTCAAAGTTTATCTGGTATGTTTCCAGTACCAGCGGGTCAACAATAATTTCCAATACTTCATCGCGCTCGCCGCCAATATCGACTTCCAGCACCCCAGGAAGCGCCTCCAAGTCATCTCTTAGATCTCTCACAATAGCCAATAACTGCCGCTCAGGAATAGGGCCTGCCAAGCTCATGCTGAAAACTGGAAACAGAGCGACGTTTACTTCATTAACTTCAGGTTCATCACTACTCGCAGGTAGCTTTGATTTGGCACGGTCAACCTTTTCACGGACGTCATCCAAGGCCGTATCACTGTCAAAACCGGCATCAAATTCAAGCGTCACCGATGCATGCCCTTCGGAGGCAACGGAGCTCATCTCTTTGACACCCTCTATCGACTTAAGCTCTTTCTCCATTGGCCGAATAAGTAGGCGCTCGGCATCTTCAGGTGAAATACCCTCATGCGACATCGATACGTAAACAATAGGAATGGCAATATCCGGCTCAGACTCTTTTGGGATACTCTGATAAGCAAAAATCCCGGATATTAGTAAAAATACCAAGACCAACAGCACAGCACGGCGACGCTCTATCGCCCAGTCGATTGGCGTTTTTGGTGCCGTACCAAAGTACTCTTTCATTAAGAATCTACTCCTGACGCCTTATCTTCTGCCGAAACTCGAACAGGGCTGACCTTTTCACCAACCGAAACAAAACCTTGCCCGACGGTAATAAGCTCAAGCACCTCGGGTAAACCGCCTAGCCAAACACCATCATTCTCGCTGCGTAAGAGTTCAACCGGATATGCTTTTACCCGCCCCTCAACATCGAGTCCTTTAATTTGCAGTTCACCCTGACTATCAAGGCTTAATAATGAAGGAGAAAGTTTGTGGGCTTTTTGCTGGCCAAGCAAAATACTAACGCGAGCGCTTTGGCCAAAGCGTTTTACTTGAGACGAATTCTGCGCCAAGGCCTCTATTCTGAAAGCGCGTGTCGCCAAATCAGCAATGCTCGATATATAAGTGATCTTGC
>NZ_LWGE01001067.1:0-7874 GCF_001635315.1 Oleiphilus sp. HI0123 | reverse complement strand
CCGAACTCACACAAAGCATAATTTAGAATTTTTAACTCTATAATGTAGGCCCTTAACTATGGCAGGCGATAGTCTAACAACCACTGAATATATTCAGCATCACTTAAGTAACCTAACTTTCGGCCAGCTTCCTGCTGGTACTGTTCGTTATGATGGCACAACGCTACAAGAAGCAACTTGGACAATGGCTCACGGTGGCGAAGAAGCTGCTGCAATGGGTTTCAATGCATTTCATGTAGATAGTTTACTTTGGTCATTTGGCTTAGGTGTTATTTTCTGCATGATCTTCCGTTCCGTTGCCAAATCGGTAACTAGCGGTGTACCTGGTCGCTTCCAAAACTTTATCGAAATGATTGTCGATTTCGTTGATGGTAACGTTAAAGATATGTTCCATGGACGTAACCCACTTATTGCTCCTTTGGCATTAACAATCTTTGTTTGGGTATTCTTCATGAACCTAATGGACTTGATCCCGGTTGATCTAGTGCCATGGTTGCTTACATTTGTGGGCGTTGGTTATCAGAAGATTGTTCCATCAACAGACCCTAACATCACACTAGGTATGGCTTTAGGTGTATTCATCCTAATGCTTTACTACTCTATCAAGATTAAAGGTATTGGTGGCTTTACTAAAGAGCTTACCATGCACCCTTTCAATCACTGGGCGTTTATCCCTGTGAACCTATTTATGGAATTAGTCGGTCTATTAGCTAAGCCGTTTTCATTGGGCTTGCGACTATTCGGGAACATGTACGCCGGTGAAATGATCTTCATTTTGATTGCCGTCATGTACAGCGCTGGTTTGCTGTTTGGTCTGTTCGGTGGTTTCTTGCAGATCGGTTGGGCGATATTCCATATCTTGGTTATTACGCTACAAGCATTTATTTTTATGGTTTTGACCGTCGTGTACCTGAGTATGGCTCACGAAGATCATTAATCTAAATTTTTAAACTTTTCTTTTAACTAACTTAACTTTTTAACTTAAAGCAGGAGAAAAAAATGGAACTAGTAATTATTGCAGCTGCAATTATGCTTGGTCTTGGTGCACTTGGTGCGGCAGTTGGTATGGGTCTACTTGGTGGACGTCTATTGGAAGGTACTGCGCGTCAGCCAGAACTTGGTCCAATGCTACAAGGTAAGATGTTCTTACTAGCTGGTTTGATCGATGCTGTGCCAATTATCGGTGTTGGTATCGCTATGTACTTGATTTTCGTTGTTGCTCCAGGCGTTGGTGCTTAATAGACACGTCTTTAGTTAGCTAAAAACGTAAACTAACAACGAAAGTGAGGTAATTAGTGTGAATATCAATTACACACTTATTGGACAAATGATTTTCTTCGCAGGCTTTGTGCTATTTTGCATGAAGTATGTTTGGCCACCAATCATTGGTGCAATGACAGAGCGCGAAAAGAAAATATCCGACGGTTTAGCAGCGGCTGACAGAGCGTCTAAAGATCTTGAACTTGCACAGAAAAAAGCAGTTGAAGAGCTAAAAGAAGCGAAAGCACAAGCAGCTGAACTAATCGAGCAAGCGAACAAACGATCAAATCAAATTGTTGACGAAGCGAAAGAAACTGCTCGTCAAGAAGGTGACAGATTAATCACTGCTGCTAAAGCTGAAATTGAGCAAGAAAAGAATCGCGTGAAAGAAGAGCTTCGCGCTGAAGTATCTGCAATCGCAATTGCGGGCGCAGAAAAGATTCTTGGATCTTCAATCGATGCAAGCAAACATGGTGAGTTACTCGATCAGCTTGCCTCAGAAATTTAAGTTTTGAGAGTGGATGATGGCAGAATCAATTACGATTGCCCGACCCTACGCTAAAGCCGCTTTTCAGGCCGCGAAGGATAAGGAAGCTTTGACAGTTTGGTCAGACATGCTTGCTTATTCTTCTGCAGTAGCTATGGACGAGAACATGAGTGTTGTTCTAGACCACCCAGCATTGACAAGTGAGCAAAAAGCACAGCTTTTCATCGAATCATGTGGTGATAAGTTAAATGATGAAGGTAAAAACTTTATCGTTGTGTTGGCTGAAAATGACCGATTAGAGTTACTTTCAGAGATTGCTCAATTGTTTGAAGGTTTCAAAGCACAGCTAGAGATGTCAGTAGACGTCGATGTGGAGAGTGCTTTTGAACTGGGCGGTGAACAACAAGATAAGCTTGCACAAGTACTAAGTAAGAAACTAGATCGTAAAGTCGTTGTTACATCGACTGTAAATGAGTCGTTGATTGGTGGCGTAATTATCCGCACCAACGATCTAGTCATCGATGCTTCTGTCCGTGGCAAAATTGCAAAATTGGCCGAAGCGGTTAGTGCTTAGGTAGCAGATTCAGATTTGAGGATTTAACGCATGCAACAGCTAAACCCAGCTGAGATCAGCGAAATTATTAAGAAGCGCATCGAAACTCTCGATGTTTCTTCTGAAGCCCAAAATGAGGGCACTATCGTCAGTGTATCTGACGGTATCGTTCTAATTCACGGTCTTGCCGACGTAATGTATGGTGAGATGGTAGAGTTTGAAACCGGCGTATACGGTATGGCGCTTAACCTAGAGCGTGATTCTGTAGGTGTCGTTGTCCTAGGTGACCCTAAAGGTCTTGCCGAAGGTCAGAAAGCAAAATGTACGGGTCGTATCCTAGAAGTACCAATCGGTGAAGCAATGCTTGGCCGTGTTGTTGATGCACTAGGTAACCCAATTGATGGTAAAGGTCCTATCGAGACTACGCTAACTGCACCTTTAGAAAAAGTTGCACCAGGTGTAATCGCACGTCAATCAGTTGATGAGCCAGTACAAACTGGTTTGAAAGCGATTGACTCAATGGTACCTATCGGCCGTGGCCAGCGTGAGTTGATCATCGGTGACCGTCAGACTGGTAAGACTGCAATCGCTATCGATGCAATCATTAACCAGAAGAACACAGGTGTTAAGTGTATCTATGTAGCAGTTGGTCAGAAGCAATCTTCTATCGCTGCGGTTGTACGTAAACTTGAAGAGCATGACGCAATGGATCACACGATCATTGTTGCGGCAGGTGCAGCTGATCCAGCAGCAATGTTGTTCTTAGCGCCATACGGCGGTACAACAATGGGTGAATACTTCCGTGACCGCGGTGAAGACGCATTGATCGTATTTGATGATTTGACCAAGCAAGCTTGGGCATACCGTCAGATTTCATTGCTACTACGTCGTCCACCAGGTCGTGAAGCATATCCAGGTGACGTATTCTACTTGCACTCACGTCTACTAGAGCGTGCATCACGTGTAAACGCTGATTACGTTGAGCAGTTCACCAATGGTGAAGTTAAGGGCCAAACTGGTTCATTGACAGCTCTACCGATCATCGAAACACAAGGTGGTGACGTATCTGCATTCGTACCAACTAACGTAATTTCGATTACAGATGGTCAGATCTTCCTTGAGACCAACCTATTTAACTCTGGTATTCGTCCTGCAATGAACGCAGGTATTTCGGTATCACGAGTTGGTGGTGCAGCTCAGACTAAGATCATCAAGAAGTTAGGTGGTAGCGTACGTTTGGCTTTGGCTCAGTATCGTGAATTGGCAGCATTTGCTCAGTTCGCATCAGACCTTGATGATGCAACACGTAAGCAGCTAGAGCACGGTCAGCGTGTGACAGAGCTTATGAAGCAAAAGCAGTACAGCCCACAAAGCGTTGCTGAAATGGGTATCGTTCTTTATGCCGCTAATGAAGGCTTCTTGGATGATGTGCCAGTAAACAAAGTTGTTGATTTTGAAGATGCAATGTTGTCTTACATGAGTGCTGAACATTCAGCATTACTCGATAAGATTAACGAAAAAGGCGATTACAACAATGATATCGCTGACGGCATTAAATCAGCTCTTGAGCAATTTAAGTCGACGCAAACTTGGTAAGCCGATTGTTGAGTACTGGAGATCTATGAATACTGCAGTACTCGACTGTCATTTATACCTCAAAGTGAACAAGACTTTAAAGGCGATATAAAATGGCCGTTGGTAAAGAGATACGAAATCAGATTTCGAGCGTAAAAAGCACGCAGAAAATTACAAGCGCAATGGAAATGGTTGCCGCGAGTAAGATGCGTAAAGCTCAAGATCGTATGAGTTTGGGTAAGCCCTACTCAGAAAAAATTCGTTCGATTGTCAGTCACTTGGCAAATGCGAACACAGAATATAAGCACTTATATTTGCAAGAGCGCGAAGTTAAGCGTGTTGGCTATATCATCGTTTCTACAGACCGAGGTTTGTGTGGCGGTTTGAACGTCAACTTGTTCAAGAAAGTTGCTAAAGATATGAAAAACTACGCGGATAACGCAGTAGAAGTCGATCTTTGCGCGGTTGGACAAAAAGCAATTAGCTTCTTTAAAAGCTACGGCGGTAATGTCGTTGCTGCATTAAGTCACCTTGGTGACGCACCTGCAGCACATGAGCTGATCGGTTCTGTAAAGGTGATGTTGGATGCTTACGAAGAAGGCAAGATCGACCGCCTTTACGTGGTATACAACGAGTTTGTAAACACCATGACGCAGAGCCCTGAAGTAGTACAATTGTTACCGTTAGAAGCTGCTGAAGAAAGTGAAATGCAGCATCATTGGGATTATATTTACGAGCCTGAAGCGAAAGACTTACTAGATGGCTTGTTAACGCGTTACGTTGAATCGCAAGTTTATCAAGCGGTTGTTGAAAATGTAGCATGTGAGCAGGCAGCTCGAATGATCGCAATGAAATCTGCAACAGACAACGCGGGCGACATTATCAAGGAATTGCAGTTGGTTTATAACAAAGCGCGTCAAGCAGCGATTACTCAGGAAATTTCTGAGATCGTTAGTGGTGCAGCTGCGGTATAAGTAGTTCCTGGCAAATTTTGTGTATTTAAAGATTAAAAGTTAACGAGGATCCGGACATGAGTAGCGGAAATATCGTACAAATTATTGGAGCTGTAATCGACGTTGAATTCGCGCGCGAATCAGTTCCAAATGTATATGATGCGTTGCAGGTTGATGGTGTTGATACAACACTTGAAGTACAGCAGCAACTAGGTGATGGTATCGTACGTACTATCGCAATGGGTAGTACTGAAGGTCTAAAGCGTGGGCTGAATGTAGATAACACTGGCGCACCAATTTCTGTACCTGTTGGTCCAGAAACTTTGGGTCGTATCATGGACGTTCTAGGACGCCCAATCGACGAGCGTGGTGACATCGGTGAGCAAGAGCGTATGCCTATTCACCGTAAAGCACCTACTTACGCAGAGCAAGCAGCATCGGCTGAATTGCTAGAAACCGGTATCAAAGTAATCGACTTGGTTTGTCCATTCGCTAAGGGTGGTAAAGTTGGTCTATTCGGTGGTGCGGGCGTTGGTAAAACTGTAAACATGATGGAATTGATCAACAACATCGCACTGAAGCACTCTGGTCTTTCAGTATTCGCAGGTGTTGGTGAGCGTACTCGTGAGGGTAACGATTTCTATCACGAAATGCAGGAAGCTGGCGTTGTAAACCTAGAGACTCCAACAGACTCTAAGGTAGCGATGGTATACGGTCAGATGAACGAGCCACCAGGAAACAGGCTACGTGTTGCCTTGACTGGTTTGACAATGGCTGAGAAGTTCCGTGACGAGGGTAAAGACGTACTATTGTTCGTTGATAATATCTACCGTTACACACTGGCAGGTACTGAAGTATCAGCACTGCTAGGTCGTATGCCTTCAGCGGTAGGTTATCAGCCTACACTAGCTGAGGAAATGGGTGTTCTTCAGGAGCGTATTACATCTACTAAGACTGGTTCGATCACATCGATCCAGGCAGTATATGTACCTGCGGATGACTTGACTGACCCATCTCCAGCAACAACCTTCTCTCACTTGGATGCAACAGTTGTATTGAGTCGTGACATCGCTTCTAAGGGTATTTACCCAGCGATCGATCCACTAGACTCTACTTCTCGTCAGCTAGATCCTTTGGTGATTGGTGCTGAGCACTATGAAATTGCACGTGGTGTACAGACAGTACTTCAGCGTTATGCTGAATTGAAAGACATCATTGCGATTCTTGGTATGGACGAATTGTCTGAAGAAGATAAGCAGACAGTTGCACGTGCTCGTAAGATCGAACGTTTCTTGTCACAGCCTTTCCACGTTGCCGAAGTATTTACGGGTGCACCGGGTAAGTATGTATCTTTGAAAGACACTATCCGTGGCTTCCAAGGTATCTTGGGCGGTGAGTACGATGATCTTCCTGAGCAGGCGTTTTACATGGTTGGCTCTATCGACGAAGCAGTCGAAAAAGCGAAAAACATGTAATCATCCTTTAGTAGAAGCACTTTAAGATATTTAAAGTGCTTCCCTGATGAAGGTAGAAATTATGGGTATTAGCGTGCATTGCGATATCGTAAGTGCTGAAGAGCAAATTTATTCGGGTCTTGTTGAGCTAGTTGTTGCTGCTGGCGAAATGGGTGACTTGGGTATTGCTCCAGGCCATGCTCCACTAATGACGAAGTTGAATCCTGGTCCTGTTCGCGTTATCAAACAAGGCGGCGAAGAGGAAGTTTTCTACGTATCCGGCGGATACATGGAAGTTCAACCAAGCTTAGTAACTGTGCTAGCAGATAGTGCAGAGCGAGCTCACGACGTTGATGAAGCAGCAGCTCTGGAAGCTAAGAAAGAAGCAGAAAGAGAGCTGGCGAATCAGAGCGGCGATTTTGATTACTCTCGAGCAGCATCTCAACTAGCTGAAGCATCAGCGCGACTACGCGTGATTCAGCGAATGAGAAATAAGCATTAATGAGCAGTAATTCGTAAAATAAAGAAAAAAGGCAGCTATTTAGCTGCCTTTTTTCTTTTATGTCATATGGAGTGTCTATAATCAAACGATTGTAGTAGAAAAAGTTTAGGAAAAACGATTATGAGTTTACATGTGGTTATCCTTGCAGCTGGGCAAGGTTCTCGAATGAAGTCTAAATTACCAAAAGTTTTGCACCCTGTAGCGGGAAAGCCAATGCTACAGCATGTGTTGGATACAGCGAATAAGTTAGATGCTGAAGGTATACATATTGTTATCGGTCACGGTGCTGATCAGGTAAAAGACACAATTAAAGAAGATGTAAACTGGTGCTTACAAGCTGAGCAGCTAGGTACGGGCCATGCGGTAGCACAAGCAATCGACCACATTCCAGAAGACGCGCAAGTACTAATACTATACGGAGACGTGCCCTTAACCAGTCAGGCAACATTGTCTCAATTAACGGCTTTAGTTAATGAGAAGCAGCTTGGCTTATTGACAGTCGACCTTGAAAACCCAACGGGCTATGGTCGAATCGTTCGGAACGCAGATGGCGATATTGAAGCCATCGTAGAACAAAAAGATGCTTCAGAAGAAGAATTAATGATTCCGGAAGTTAATACCGGAATACTTGCTCTACAGGCTTCAGTGTTGCATAAGTTTATTCCGACACTTGGTAACAGCAATGCACAAGGCGAGTACTACTTAACTGATATTATCGAGATCGCCGTAGCAAATGGCTTGCGAGTTGAAAGCCATCAGCCAAGTTTTGAGCAGGAAGTTCAAGGCGTGAATAATCGCCTGCAACTATGTGAATTAGAGTGCTGGCACCAAAGCATGATATCGGAACAGCTAATGCTTCAAGGTGTCACCATCTATGATCCAAATCGTTTAGACGTGCGCGGTGAATTAGAATGCGGCCAAGATGTCACTATCGATCTTAATTGTATTTTCGAAGGGCATGTCGTACTTGGTGAGGATGTCAGCATTGCACCAAACTGCATTATCAAAAATTCAACAATCGGTGCTGGTACCACGATACATGCTAATTCAATTATCGAAGATAGCTTTGTGGCAAGCGCCTGTAATGTGG
>NZ_LWGE01001066.1:0-4565 GCF_001635315.1 Oleiphilus sp. HI0123 | reverse complement strand
GATAGTGAGGAAAATATGGAGCAGGCTGCCGTTTCGGGGATTGCCTTTAATCGTGATGAGGCAAAATTGACCTTGGTAGGTGTGCCGGATATTCCAGGCGTTGCCTCGAAGATATTGCGCCCTATTAGTGACAAGAATATTGAAGTTGACATGATTGTACAGAATGTTGGCTTGGATAAAAAAACTGACTTTACCTTTACGGTTCATAGAAATGACTATAAAAAGGCGAAAGCGGTATTAGAAGAAGTATGTGAGAAGCTTGGTGCTGAGAGGGCTGCAGGTGATAACGATATTGCAAAAGTATCTATCGTCGGTGTAGGGATGCGGTCTCATGCAGGGGTAGCTACCAAGATGTTTGAAGCTTTGTCTGATGAAGGTATAAATATTCAGATGATTTCGACTTCGGAGATTAAGATTTCTGTTGTGATCGATGAGAAGTATCTAGAGTTGGCCGTAAGGACGCTTCATGGTGCTTTTGATCTGGCGCAGGAACATTAATTCAAGGCGAACAGTATTTTCACAATTTATAACTAAATAGAAAATGTGCAAGATTAATCCACTTAAAACTATCTTTTTGAGAAATTTCGATAATACTCTTTAAGTGCTCGTTGTTATCTCTTTTGAGGTGGCAGTAAGAAGCTTTTTTGGATGAATATTGCATAATAAAAGGAGCTAAGAATGCTTATATTGACTCGTCGAGTAGGTGAGACTTTAATGGTTGGTGATGACGTTACTGTTACCGTATTAGGTGTAAAGGGTAATCAAGTGCGTATTGGTGTGAACGCGCCTAGAGATGTCTCTGTTCATCGTGAAGAGATCTATCAGCGTATACAGAAAGAAAAGTCTGAAGCGCAGCAGTCTGACGACTAATTTGTGGTTAAAAAATACACAAGTTGATGTTTTTTAAAAAATAATTCAATGCGGTGTTGGCATTTAAAATAAATGTGTTAATATACGCCGCGTCTTGAGGAGAGATGGCCGAGAGGCTGAAGGCGCGCCCCTGCTAAGGGCGTATGGGGTAACACTCATCGAGGGTTCGAATCCCTCTCTCTCCGCCATTTAAATTAGGATGGCAGTTTTAAAGTTTAGCGGCTGTAGCTCAGCTGGATAGAGTACCTGGCTACGAACCAGGCGGTCGGAGGTTCGAATCCTCCCAGCCGCGCCACTTTAAAACATTCTTGATCAGCATCTAATGCGGCTGTAGCTCAGCTGGATAGAGTAACTGGCTTCGAACCAGTTGGTCGCAGGTTCGAATCCTGCCAGCCGTGCCATATTATTTCTCCTTTAAACCTATCTTATTTAACGCTTCTGTTAATTTAATATCCCTACTATACAGTTAAAAATTGTATTAAATCGTATTGCCTACAAACGCTAGAAAAGGTACATTACGCTCGCCTAGTAACATGTGTTACATTTGGGTGGTTTTTAGGATAATTTCCTTGTTATCAACAACAAATTGATTAGGTAGTCAGAATATGACTGATTTAATGTCTGAAGCAATAAACTTGATGTTGGTGGGTATGGGATTCGTTTTTGTATTTTTGACGATCTTAGTTTTTGCTACATCGTTCATGTCAAAAATGATTTTGAAATATGCGCCAGCACCTGAGCCTAAAGCTCCAGCTGCATCGCCAGTAACTCAAGCATCTAATGATGCGCAACTGTTAGCAGTACTCTCTGCTGCAGTAGACAAATATCGCTCAGACCACAAGAAGTGAGCGTGAATAAAATTTGAACCTTTAACAGAAGGCTTGATAGAAAATGACGGATTCGAACAAAAAACTCGGAATCACTGATGTCGTACTTCGTGATGCACATCAATCTTTATTAGCAACGCGTATGCGAATTGACGATATGCTGCCAATTGCTGAAAAGCTAGATCAGGTAGGCTATTGGTCACTTGAATCTTGGGGTGGCGCTACATTTGACTCCTGTATTCGATTTATTGGTGAAGATCCATGGGATCGTATCAGAGAATTGAAGAAAGTCATGCCTAATACTCCGCAGCAAATGTTGTTGCGAGGTCAAAATCTGTTAGGTTATAGACATTATGCTGATGACGTTGTTGATAAGTTCGTAGAGCGTGCTGTAAAAAATGGTGTTGAGGTATTCCGTGTTTTTGACGCGATGAACGACCCTCGCAACCTGGATCGTGCGCTTAAAGCTGTTAAAGCAAACGGCGGTCATGCTCAGGCAACGCTTTCCTATACAACAAGTCCTGTACATACTTTGGAAAGCTGGGTTAGCTTAGCGAAGCAGATTGAAGACTTGGGTGCAGATTCTATCGCTATTAAAGATATGGCCGGTACATTAACGCCTTATGCTGCTTCTGAGTTGGTTGGGCGTTTGAAAGCTCAGACTGATCTAGAAGTTCAATTACATGCACACGCGACTTCTGGCTTGTCAGATATGACAATTCTTAAAGCGGTTGAAGCAGGTATTGACCGTGTTGACACGGCTATTTCTTCAATGGCAATGACATACGGCCATACTGCGACTGAAAGTGTGGTTGCGGCATTGGCAGGTACTGGTCGTGATACTGGCTTGGACATGAAGCTTCTTGAAGAGATTGCTGCTTACTTCCGTAAGGTTCGTAAGAAGTACGCTAAGTTCGAAGGTTCATTGCGTGGTACTGATTCGCGAATTCTGATTGCCCAGGTTCCTGGTGGCATGTTGACCAACATGGAAAACCAGTTGAAAGAGCAGGGTGCTGCAGACAAATTTGATGCAGTGCTAGAAGAAATTCCACGTGTTCGTGAAGATCTTGGTCATATTCCTCTTGTAACACCTACTTCTCAGATTGTTGGAACCCAAGCGGTTCTGAACGTATTGACTGGCGAGCGCTATAAATCAATCTCTAAAGAGACTGCGGGTATTCTTAAAGGTGAATACGGTGCGGCTCCAGCTCCTTATAATAAAGAGCTACAGGATCGCGTTTTAGATGGTGGTGAAGCAATTACTTGCCGACCAGGAGACTTGCTTGAGCCAGAAATGGACAAGTTGACTGAGGAAGTTAAGAAACTTGCTGGCGAAAAAGGTATCAAGCTTGCTGATGAGACGGTCGATGATGTTCTGACTTATGCTCTGTTCCCTCAGATTGGTCTTAAGTTCCTAGAGAATCGTGACAATGCAGATGCATTTGAGCCGGTTCCAAGTGAAGATGACGTAAAAGCGGCAGCTAAGGGTGGTAAGGAAGTTTATACCATTAACGTTAGCGGTCAGTCTTACGTTGTTGAAGTTGAGGAAGGCGGTGATATCACAGGTATGGTTCCAGTTACTGGTGGTGCTCCTTTACAGGCTTCTGGTGGTGCGCCAGCAGCGGCTGCTCCTGCGGGTGGTGGTGATCCGGTTCCAGCTCCGTTAGCAGGTAACATCTTTAAGGTTGTTGCAACGCCTGGTCAAGTTGTTCAAGAGGGTGACTTGCTGTTGATTCTTGAAGCAATGAAGATGGAAACAGAAGTACGTGCACCACGAGCGGGTACTGTTGGAACGATTAGTGTCTCTGTTGGCGACTCAGTTGCCGTTGGCGATACTTTGATGACCTTATAAGGGTAGTCTGACAATGGAAAATATACTTAATTTATGGACCGGTAGTGGTCTTTATAATATCTCTATCGGCCAGTTCTCGATGATCGTTATTTGTCTCGGTCTTCTATATATGGCTATTAAAAAAGGCTTTGAGCCTTTGTTGCTATTGCCTATTGGTATGGGCGGGATATTGGCTAATATTCCAGAGGCTGGACTTGCTTTATCGGCCGCTGAAAATGCGATACATTTTCACAAGCCTGAAGTAATGATGGCTTTGGCAGAGGTTTTGAAAGTTCCTTTTGAAGCCGGTCAGGAAATGACGCAAGAGACCTTATATGCGTTTAAAGACGCTTATAAAATGGCAGATAGTGCTACTGCCGCTGCAGCTCATAACGTTGCTAGTGATGCGGGTTACGCTAATGGCATGTTGACAAACTTCTATAACGTAGTAATTGGCTCAATGGTTGGTCCTTTGCTTATCTTTATGGGTGTTGGTGCAATGACGGACTTTGGTCCAATGCTGGCTAACCCTAAAACTATTTTGCTAGGTGCTGCTGCGCAGTTTGGTATTTTCGGTACCGTTCTAGGTGCTGCTTTCCTCACAAGTATGCAAATTGGTGGTGTTTCATTTACGATTGAAGAAGCTGCTACGATCGGTATTATCGGTGGTGCAGATGGACCTACTTCTATCTTCGTATCAAGTGTACTAGCACCGCACCTATTGGGCGCGATTGCTGTCGCAGCTTATTCGTATATGGCGCTTGTTCCTGTTATTCAGCCTCCTATTATGAATGCTTTGACTACTCCTGAAGAGCGTAAGATTGAGATGGTTCAGCTTCGTACAGTTAATCAATTGGAAAAAATTCTTTTCCCGATTATTGTATTGATTCTGGTTGCACTTTGTCTTCCTGATGCTGCGCCTCTTTTGGGTATGTTCTGTCTTGGTAACTTGATGAAAGAGTCGGGCGTTGTGGACCGTCTTTCTGATACAGCCCAGAATGCTTTGATTAACATCGTAACTATTTTCTTAGGCCTTT
>NZ_LWGE01001065.1:0-16673 GCF_001635315.1 Oleiphilus sp. HI0123 | reverse complement strand
GAGCCTGAGCCTGAGCCTGAGCCTGAGCCTGAGCCTGATCCTGAGCCTGAGCCTGAGCCTGAGCCTGATAATTTTGTTGACGAGGCCCCTGATTCGTCAAGCAATAATTTTGGCTCATCAACAGGCCTTCCCGCTGGCGTGCTCGACCAAAATATTGGCCTGCGAACTAGCCTGGGAGACGAGCAACATTATCGGAGTGCCTTATCGCAATTCGTCGCTGAAGTTGGCGAGATCAGACAGCACTTAAACTCTGGGCTCAGCGCTATCAACAAACAAATGATCACTGAGAAAGCAAGCCGCTTACGCACAAGTGCTGAAGAACTGGGTATAAATAGAGTAGCTTGCCTGGCAATTGATCTGGAAAACAACACACAGTTCCCAAATGAAGTGCAAGAAGAAGCAATAAGCTCTTTTGCTAAAGAACTGGATTATGCAGAACAGGAAATCAGAAAGGTTCTTGGAGAGAGTAACAGCTAGATTTGTACCGAGCCTCGCTGGCAGGTCGCACCTTTGAACCTATCTAACTCCGCATAGCGAGGGCTGGGGCCCTCTGCAGGACTCTCTTATGTATATTGCTCTTGAAGATAAGAAATAATATCTGACGACTCATACATCCATTGTTGCTCACCATCTTTTTCTATTCTTAAGCATGGCACCTTAAGCTTTCCTCCACCGGACTGTAGCTCTTCAGCAAACTGCTTATTGCGTTTCGCATCACGAGTCTCAATATTTAAGCCCTGACGACGCGCAGCCCATCGAACCTTTACGCAAAATGGACAGGCAGCATACTGATATAGCGATATGTTCTGCGTCGCCGCGTCCAGTTCTAACTGCTTCTCGCTGGAAAGCTTGGGTTTACGAGGCTTAAACAGAAAATCAACTAATAGAATAATACGGCCTAATAGCCATCGAACAACAGACATGCAACGAACCTCTTTCGTAAATCGCTAGAATATGGCACCGTAAAACTGCACAAAACTTATACAGCTATCTCTACGGCGCACGCGGATTCTATCAGAAAAGAGGCATAATTTCCTAGGGATGATCAGCCCGAATCAAGGGAGCATAGGCCTGACAACAGGATCTACTTATAATTCGATCTTGGGTGCAAGGTAAGCACAAACACTCGTTACTTGCTGCCAGTCTTTAATCACTGAGGGGTTATTTTTCAAGAAGTGCTTAGCGACATAAGCTCCGCCAGCGGCTTCGGCCAGTACTTCATAATCATAATCGACCTCATCCGCATCCAAAGCCTGAAGCGCATCAAAGATACTCACTTCTGACTCTGCAAATGAATTAATGAGTCCTTCACGATACATCTCGATCAGCCTATCAATCGAATAAGCTTGAGTGTTAACTTGATAGCCCTTAGCCAACAACAAAATATCGATATCACTGCCTTGTTTAACCGCAAGAATACCTGCACCTTGATTGTTTCGGGAATTACCATTACCCACGAGTAAAATACGTGAGGTATATAGGTCAAAGGCATATTCAGCGACTTTATCCCGCGATTTGGTCTTGACCATATTCAAACCAATATCAATCACATTACTATCAAGCGCACCTTCCATGAATGAGTAGTCTGGCATTTCGACAAACTCGACATGAGAAAAGTATGCGCTCGAGCATTCCATCAAATTTGCAAGACTTCCTGAAGCAATACCGTTATCAACTTTGAAAGAAAGATGAGGTACGTAACCAATTCGAACGGACGATTCAAACCGCTTATTATCTGTGGCGTAGCTTGCTCCAGAGAGCAGTCCAGCCAGCATCGCGCAGACAATCATAGGTAAAAAGTGTCTAAAAGCAGACATAAAACGCATAGGCATGTAACTCACCTTAAATTTATTATGTAAGTGGTGGAAAAAGCTTGGGTTATTTTTATGATAGCACTACTTATGGTAATAGAAAGGCAAAGTAAAAACTATGCATTAGGTCTAGCTTGTGCAAGGTCATCCGGGGTAAGCAATTTAGCCGCACGATGGACAAGCTTGCCGCCACCTCTTAGTGAACGATAGACGATATCCAGAATATCTCGGTGCACGGCTTCAATAGGTTTGGCTATTTGACTCACTACGGGTAATTTTTGCATCACATAAAAGGGCTCTTCAGCAATTGAGTAATGAACCGTCTCAACTGTTTCTACCGTTTTATCGTAAGCGCTCGCCATCAAATCGATAGTGCCTGCTAATAAAGCTTGATTGGACACATCTTGCTGCCCAGCTTCGGGGATATAGGGTTTACGTATTACCTGATAGTTGATTAAATCGAGCGCTTTCCCCGCATGACGTGTACGCAATCTTCGCTCATCTTCATCAACCCAGCATGCTATCTGCTGGTACACGCGGTCAGAGTGCGCCAATGGAATATGTGGCAGGCCTTCAAAGTGAGCGTTTTGGCTATGTGTTGGCGCAGAGCCCGGGTTAGCACTACCCTGTCTGACCAAGCTATCCCCCATCACTCTGCTAATAAAGCTATCTTCATTCTTTCCAACACTACCACTAATAAAGTAATGACGAGCCTGATCATAGAAACTCGCACATGACGACTCAATTTCTTCAGATGGAGCAAAAAACTTCAAGCCATGCTTTAAATCTTGAATACCTTCACTCCGCCGATCAATCCAATCAGCCCAATGGCTAATGTAATCCCGAGGAAAGTGTCGAACGATTTCACCGCTAAAGTGGCCAAACTTTTCAAGCGGTGAGCCTTCGTGCGGTGTACCCAAGTACATACATTTACTTAAGTTCGAGAGCCAAGGCATATCAGTTTGGATGGCACAATATTGAGCATGTCGAAGTAAGAGTCCGCCCATACTGAAACCGACAAGCATCAGTTCATCAATATTAATCGGGTAGGCTTCGTGCAATTGAGTCAGTTGCTTTGCCAGAAGACGACCATTTTTTTCTAAAGAAAGTCCGGTATTGTAGCGAAGATAGAACGGTGTATAACCAAAATCTTCCTGCAACTTTGTACCATAGTTTTCCCTGACATCGCCGCCTTTATAGTCGAAACAGCTATCAATATAATGATCGACGAGAGATTCCCCTTCACTGGGAGCCTTTAGGTGGTAATCCCAAACCGTTTCCAGGTTTGTTAGCCCATGAACAAATACAACCACCTTATTACTTAACGGCGCATCCAGCTGATGAACGAGGTGTTCATTTAAGACCAAGCGTTTGTAGTGGTAATAAAAGCCCATCTGGATAGCCAAAGGGTTACATTCTTTTTCAAGGTAGTCACCTATCACTCCATTGAGGATGGAGCGCCCTAGACGCCCCCAATGTTTATGGGTCTCTTGACCTTCAACAGTATGACTCATACATGATCTCCGTAAGTGAAGATCTTCAGATTAGCATGTTTTCTGGAATATGAGACATGATCCAACTCAATCAATGAAGGCTATTCAAATGTCATCCCTCTTAAACACGAACTTAGCCAAGTAAGTACCGCTGTGACGAAGCCCTATAAATTCAGTGCGATAAGATCACAGAATCACCACGTACTTCTACTTATTAAGAAGTCTTGTCACAAAAACAAAGTGTCAAGACCGATTTGTTGCTTAAAATTCCCTATGATGCTCACTTATAAACGCACTAGATAAAAGACAAACGCTTTAACAGCATTGATAGATAAGTTTCGGAATAAAACGTGTATAGCAGTTCTATAAAAAAAGCGCCCCTTGACAGCTCAGTGCTCACCTTAAAGCTCTACGACAGTGCATCTAAAGGCCCCGAAGGCTTGGCACAAGAACTTTGCAACATCTTCGGCAGCGCTTCAATTGACCTTAGTGAACGCCTAATCCCTTGGCAAAACTCGTTATTGAGCGAGACTGAGCTAAGCGACATTCGCAAGGAAGCACCGGCCGGTAGCTCTAGTTCTTATTATATTTTTGTTCACAAACACGTACTTTATCCGTGTATTCCTTTCGACCATCGCGCCGAGTTGGTCGCTAGCATTGCTTTTGATCGCCGCGCAGAAGCCCAGCTCCCCCTATCCAATACACAGAGACACCTACTGCCACATATCGCCCAGGCCTTACTTCTCTGCCATAAAATAAACCAACAGCAGCAAGAAATTGAATCAGTTTATCAAGTTCTGGGCCACTACCCACTCCCCACCCTTGCTGTCGATAACCAAGTTAATAGTGTGTTTAGCAATAAGTTGTTTAGACAATTAATCAATTCATCTATTACAAACGAAGAGTTTGACGCGAGTACATCATTAAGGCATCTAGCTCGTGAGCACATCGACCTACTGAAGTTATGCACTCGGGCTAATCAGCGCATCGTACTTAGAAATGCTATCCACGACTGTATGAATGCGACAAGCAAGCACAGCGTGTTGTTCAAGCTAAGTATTAATGAAATAGAATATCCGGTAATTATCAGCACGACAGCTTGCGTACCCAGGCTGTTCAGACATTACACCAGAACCGGCCTTGCATGGGTGTATTTTTTAGGCGCCAACTATGCGCAACACTTAAAAGAAAACCTAAGATTTCAGGCTCTGAAACTGAGTAAGGCAGAGAAAGAATTAAGCATTTTACTATTCGAAGGAGCTCGCCTTAGTGATATTTCAGAGCACAGAGGCGTCTCCGAACAGACTGTACGCAAGCAACTCCAATCAGTGCTTCGTAAAACTAGGCTTGAAAGCCAGGAAGCGCTAATTTTATTTTTATTTGAACACTGTATTGAATACGGATTAGTTAAGTAGTCACAAGGATGTAGTCATGATTAACCTGCTCGAAAATAACGCACCACTTACCATAGAGAAATTCAGCCTCGAAGAAGATGAACTGATCTCCCTTATCTATCGCTTCGCGAGCAAGAAAGACGAATGGTTCAATCTACTGCTGAGCCTGTCAAACTGTATTTCCATCTCTGAAAACCTACCTCATGAGCATCCGTTTAGAGACGTTTCCTTGCGTGTCATGAAACACCTGAAAACGGCGATCAAAATCAGTGCCCAACTTAGCAGCCAGGAACACCCCTTACAGACAGAAAGTTCCCTGAACCATATTCCCATGGCAGCATTAATTATTAATGAGACAGGCCGAATAATTGACATCAATGAGCGAGCTGAGCACTTCTTCAATGCCAGTCAGCACTGGCAAATTGATCAGGGTTACCTGAGCGCGGAACACCTTCGGCTGAACACAGAGCTTATGCCATTAACCGGCGACCAAAACTTCAGCATCATCTCACTAGCACTTGAACCCGTCGACTCAGCTGTAGAAAGCCTCAGCACTAAAAAGGCATACCAAGGCAAACCTAAGCTGGTCCATCTTACCGCCTTGCCAGGCAATGAGGCAGATATGCAGCTCAGCCAGCATTTTTATCTCTGTTTTCAAACAGAGCAGGAAGAGCTAATTAACACCGAGCTTCTCAAGGCACACTACCAGCTAACAGATACCGAGGCACTAGTCGTAGTCACCTTGATCAATGAGCTATCCAGCAAGAAGACTGCCACCAAACTAAAGTTAAAAGAGGCAACGGTAAGAGGCCACTTAAGCAACATTTATCAGAAACTTGGGGTGACTAGGAAACCGGAGTTAATCAGAAAAGTCTTATTATATAAACTCGGCTCCTCACATCAACTCGATAGGCCTTTATCTCCTATTGCTGACCAAACAAGCGAGCCTGAGCAGAACGTTATTTACCTGAAAGACGGCAGGCGTATGAGTTATTGCGATCATCCAAAGCCTGAACTTTTAAAAAATAAACGTGCAACTGACCCATATTGCTCGACCAGCTCCGAAACTCACGCCATCATTTTACTACATAACCTTATGGGCTCTTCAATGGAGTTACCTCCGGGTGCATCAAGCCTTTTTGAACAAGAAAATATCCGAATTATTGTTCCCGAACGTCCTGGCTACGGAGATTCTGACTGCCACCCCGAACGTAACCACCAAGACTGGTGCTCGGATCTTGAGCAACTACTAGATCACCTAAAACTAGATAAAGTAAAAATTCTTGCACACTCTATAGGTGGTAGTTACGCGCTTGCCTTGGCAGAGTTTCTGCCAGATCGCATCGAGCGCATTGCGATGGTTAATGCCATGCCGCGTATCGAAGATATTATGGCCTGCGCCAACATCCCTTCACTCGTAACGGCCGTTAATCGAAGTCTAAAGTTTGCTCCATTTTTGATCGAACCCATTTTAAAAATGGCTGTTGGAAAAGACATCGAACACTTTTATTCCCAGCAGTTGAACTATATTCGCCCCACACTTGAAGGTCGTGCTGCAGATATTAACTTGTTAAAAACAAGTCAATATCGAAACTATTCAACCGCTAATCTCAAGCAATCGGCTAAGCAAGGTGTTGGTATTTGGGCAGAAGAACTAAAGCTTAGCTTCAGTGCTCTTGCCTTTTCGGTAAAAAATTGTCGAACAGAATATCAATTCTGGCACGGCGAACATGATGATGTTATTCCCCTAGAAGCCGCTGAGCTGCTATCAAAGCACCTCAATACGACTCACTTTACCCGTCTGAAAAGTGAAACCCACTATCTTTTTGCTCGCCACTTTAACAAGATTGTTAAGCAACTCATCGCTAGCTAAGCCGCAATGAAATAGAAATCAGGGTGTGACAAGTCTTAGCGAGCACACCCTTCAACTCAACCCATGAGTACGAATCCGCATCACGCTACGGCGCGCTGCCCCTGCATATGTCTGATATAGCGATCGAACAGTTTTTAGTTGACCCTCAAGGGAAGCTAGTCATCAATGAGAACATCAAAAACATATTCGAGTATTTCCTTATGGCTTCTCATATCGAGGGACAAGACCAGGTCATTGAACGCATACGCGAGTATATTGAGATGAGTTTGTCTGGCGAAGCAACGATGAAAGCCCAGGAAATAGCAGACAATTATCTGCTTTATAAAGGCAACCTGAGTACAGAGCAATTTGCAATGAACACAGACTTCAGTCAGCAGGAAAACCTGACAATGCTGCGCTCTGCGCTTGATGATAAAAAAAACACACATCGACAATACCTCGGTGAAGAACTAAGTGAAGCCTTGCTCGGTCACGAAGAACGTTATGATGACTATTCTTATCAGCGCTTACTGATCAACAGCGACAGTTCACTAAGCGAGCAGGAAAAAGATCAGCTGATGGCTCAGGCCGAAAGCCAACTGCCCAGTAAGATGGCTCAAGGCATGCGCTATAAGCGCGAAGAAAAAAAGCTCACCGCACAAATAAACAGGCTTAAGAATCAGTCTGACACGGCTGAAGAAATCTTCGATTTAAGAGCTAATTTCTATGGAGAAAAGATCGCACAAAGAATGGCCTACCTAGAATCCAATACGCCACAGTGGCAAGCTCGCCTAACAGAATTCTACCAACAACGGCAAGATATCCTAGACTCAAATGAATTAAGTGACGAAGCCAAAAAACTCGCCTTACAAGAAGCCAAAGATAATGCCTTCACCAGAAAAGAACAGATCAAGCTCGCCGTACAATCGATACGGGGAGCATAGAGAGCTTGTAATTGGATAATAGCGTGCCGACTAGACAGATCGCGGACTTTCTTTAATTGTGCAATTTCTCCCTGCCTCTTTTGCTTTATAAAGCAAGTCATCCGCCTTCTTGATGACCTCAGCTGGTCGATACCCTGGCTCGCTATTTGCCAAACCTATACTTATTGTCACCGAAACGGTCTTAGAAGGATTACCCTGACCTCTATGCTTTTTCCCTGTCTTCTTATCCTGCTCACGGTCATCGGACCTAAGCTTTAGCGCATAGTTTTGTATCGATTCACGCACGGCCTCGGCAAAGACAAAAATGTCGTCAGCACTTCGGCGGTTAAAGACAATGGTAAATTCTTCTCCACCATAACGGAAAGCTCGCCCTCCACCCTCGACCTGAGCGATCTTTGAAGCCACCATACGCAAAACCTGGTCACCCACATCATGACCATGGGTATCATTAAATTTTTTAAAGTGATCGACATCGAGCATCGCTACCGAGTAATGACGACCTAAAGTGGAAAGATAATCTTCCAAAGCACGGCGACCTGATATTCCGGTTAATGCATCTTTATAAGTCACCTGATAATTACTTTGTTGATAAAGAATAAACAAAGCCAAAAACAGCATTGAGAAGCATACTGAACTAAGGTGATTTGAAGAGAAGTCGAAAAAGACTGACACGCCAGATAGCCAGGTTAATAATAAAGCGAAATCTGCAACATGTTTGCGAATCAAGGCAAGCAGAGCTAACACTGAAAAACACAAGGCGTGGCAATATAACAAAGCCTCGGTCACCCAATACCGGTCTTCAAACAAAGCACTTTGGTGGTTGGCAATCGCCGCTAACTTAGCCTGCCACGCCTCACTGGCACCAAAATACCACAAGAGCATAGCTCCAGCCGCTAATACCAGTGCATATACTCCACCTGTTCGGTTAAACATACCTTTTTCAGGAACGAGCGAAGCAAACATCAACGATGTACAAAAAAGGAGATTAAGTCCACTAAACATCGCCATCACGTCTGATCTTGTCAAAGGCGTTTGCAGCTTCGTTTGAATAAAGTAATAGGCAAACAGGGCGATGAAAATCGGGGCAATAAAGCGGCTTCGATTAAACATGGCAGAAAAGCCAAGTAAGATACACGCTAATAGGTAAGGAGCAGTCCGCAGTACGTTTTCATCGAGAGCTTCAATAGAGCTGATACGAACCAGAAAAAAGGATAAAACGACAACAATTAAAGGGCTTAATCGCCAAGCATTTGCTAATAGGGGCACTGTTAATACTTCTTTGAAAAAACATGCTTTCAGTGTAGCTCAGATACTGGCATTGTGAGTGTGGATTGATATTTATTTGCACCAACACTCGCGCTTTAATTAAACTATTTCAGAACTTCCATATCACTCTGACCTATTTCACTTATGCAAAACCTTTCTGCCTCTCAGGCAAAGAATTCCATTGCAGTTAGCCCGCATGACCCGCTTAATTGGCATCAAGGTATTGAGCATTACGGCTTTTGGGCAATAGTGGTTCAGCAAGAAGACTGGCTCAAAGCCTTCCAACGCGCCCGCGCTCATGTCAAAACACTAGTACTACCTGATTACCAGAGAGCACCTCACATCACTTTATCTGCTTGCGGACTGGTGGATCCTGCTCACTTCTGCGAAGAGAAGCTCGCCCGGCAAATCAGAGCGCTTGAAGAATTAAAGCTTTCGCCCTTTTCTCTAGAAAGCCTAGGCCTAGACAGTTTCGAGACAGCCCCCTACCTTTCGATAAACAAGCACCCTCTTCTTCTAAAGATACGCGGTACACTGGAATCTATCTGTCAGGATAATCCCGCACGCGACTACCACCCTCATCTTACTTTGGGCTTTTATAAACAGTCGTACTCACTCAGCACCTTACAGCGCCACTTATCAGGCTATACACAGCCAGTCCTCCCAAGTCTAAGCGTACAAAGCCTATGCTACTGCACCTATCAGACCAAAGAAATCCAGGGAAACATCACAATAAGACACAAGCTCCCGCTTTCATAACGCAATAACACTCTCACTTGACGCTGATAGCTCAAGAAAACCGATCTATCCCTAAGAATTATTCCTCCATTTTTACGGCGAAAATGCACAGTTATGCTATTTTTAAGGAGGGGCAAGCTTTAACGAAGCAATTATCGACGTCAGCACACTCCTGACACATATCAGTCAATTGCCTAGCCCCTAACCTCATTGAATAGCACTGGGCATATACTGACGTGGCAACAAACGTAAATGAATAAGCTAACTACATCACTATCCTTCAAGTTAGCGATACCAAGCATCCTTATTGGCACGATATTTTTGCTGTCCGTCTCGCTATTATTCTCTTATCACGCAGAGCGAACATTAGAGCGTGAAAGCAATATAATTGCCCAGCATATACAAGACACGCTACTTATCGCTAATGAAACCAATGCTAACACAGCTAATTTAAGGCGTATTGTTAAAGCCTTAACGGCACGAAATGACATGACCCGCTTGCTCCCGGTGGAACAGGCAAGTGGCATTATCAGCGCAGACAGCCAAGAAGAAAATATTGGCCAAAATGTTCATAATTCACTCGACAATGCCCAATTAGAAACCTAGAAGCGTTTCATCACAAATGGACAAAACCAGAATCATCAAATTAGCGATGACGGTTTTTTTCATCATGCTCGCATCAAACTACTGAACCCAGAGCTTAATCGCGTGCGCCCTTACGAGGTATTTATGGAATTTCATAATATACCGACATTTAAAGAAACCAAGACATTTCTCTTTAGCTTATTTCTACTCTGTGCTGGGGGAATTACCCTACTTGCGGCTACAGCCTATCTCAACCAGCGTAGAACCTTGATTAGGCCCTTGGAAAGCATTACCGAAGAGCTACACCAGCAACAAAGTAACGGCCTAAATTCTCCCTTAAGCTACCAAAGCGAGGATGAGTTAGGCACTTTGGTTAAGCGCTATAATGCTCTTGCCAAAGACATAGCCAAACGCGCTGAGGAGGTAAACGAAACCCGGCGTATTATCGATGGCATCACCGACGGTGTCCCCGTATTACTTTCCTACATTGATGCACAAGAGCGCTTTCAGTTCGTTAACAAGAACTATAGTCGCTGGAGCGGCCGTGATACTAGCACCTATAAGGGTAAAGCAATTTCTGAAGCCTTGGGTGAAGCCATTTACGAACGGACTCAACCCTACATTAAAAAGGCTCTAAGCGGGACGTCCTGTCACTTGGAAACAGATATGGCGACCGTTAACGGTAAAAGGCATTGCAAAGCGAATTACCATCCTGATTTTGGCGAAAATAACGAAGTCCTCGGAGCCTTTATTTGTATCGAGGATCTTTCAGAGGTCAAAGTTTCAGCCTCAAAATTATCTGATTACGCACAAGAACTAGAATTCCGTGAAATAGCCCTTCAAGAAGAAAAAGCCGTTGCCGAAAATGCGTTGAAAGTTAAGTCTGAGTTCCTGGCCAGCATGAGTCATGAAATACGCACGCCAATGAACGGTGTACTCGGCATGCTCAATCTGCTGATGAACACAGAGCTCAGTGATGAGCAAAGACAAAGAGCCTCATTGGCAAAATCTAGTGCTGAGTCCTTGCTAAGCTTGATCAACGATATACTCGACTTCTCTAAGGTTGAGTCAGGTAAACTCGAGCTTGAGCAGGTCTCTTTCGACTTAATTGACTTAATCTCCAGCTTGGCGAAAACACTTAGTAAGCAAGCATACGACAAAGACATAGACTTCGTTGTCGATGTTTCGGGCATCAATAAAACCCATATCACAAGTGACCCTGGGCGAATCAGGCAAGTCTTAACGAGTTTAATATCGAATGCGATAAAGTTTACTTCTTCCGGTAGCGTAACCCTAAAACTAGAAGTCTACGAAGACTTTGGTGACAGCCTGGATCTAATTTGCGAAGTTCACGATACCGGTACCGGAATAGCTAAAGATAAGCTGGCAACGATATTTGACTCATTCTCACAAGCAGATGCCTCAACCACTCGAAAATATGGCGGCACTGGCCTTGGTTTAACTATTTCTCGAAATTTATGCCAATTAATGCATGGCGATATTAGAGTCGCCAGTGAGCTAGGTAAAGGTAGTGTCTTTACTGCCTCATTCATGGTTGACAGCTCTACTGAAAACAAAGAAAGCGCGCCACAATTTGAGACCGAACAACTGCTAGCATTTATTCTCGATAAACATCAGGACACAGCCAAGGAAATTGAGAAACAGCTAAGTAAATGGGGAATTCCCTCATATATCTGCGACAGCTCCAATTCCGTGCTCAATTCACTCAATGAACATGTTGTCGGGCCTGGTAAGGTCCCCTTGATCTATATCGATGCAGACCTGATTGAAGGTTCTGCCCACGACCTTAGCGACAACCTTCGCAGCCAAGCAGGCAATGAAACCTTATACCTGATACTCATGACAAAGTACGGTTCCCAGGTCGATGAAAACTATTGCAAGACTCATGGCTTCGATGCCCATATCTATAAGCCTATCTGTTCCAATGACCTAATCCAAAGCATGGAGCTCAGCCTCTATTCAGAAAAACCAGAGCTAACGCAAAGTGCGATAGCGGCTATAGAAGACCCCACTACAGATTTGAGCGAGTCTAGAATCCTGCTTGTTGAAGACGTCTATGTAAACCAGCTCGTTGTACAAGGTATTCTTGAGGCGCTTGACCAACAGTGCGATATCGCTGCCAACGGCCTAGAAGCGCTAGAAATGATACGCGACGCTGAAAAAACGGTCCCCTACAACCTCATTTTCATGGACTGCCAAATGCCGGAAATGGATGGATATGAAGCAACTACAGCGATCAGACAAGGTAAAGCCGGAGAAAACGCCAAGCAGCTACCTATTGTTGCCATGACAGCTAATGCAATGAAAGGTGATGATGATAAATGCTTTGCTGTGGGAATGAATGACTATATTAGCAAGCCTGTCGATGCCATGATCGTTCAAGAGAAGCTAAATAAATGGCTACATTAAGATGGCAGCGCCCTGTTAAACGCCTCATAATGATAAGCGAGTTCACTTGCTGACTCAGACTCACCTGCAAGCTCAAGTAGTTCGATAACACACTCAGCCGTACACAACCCGCCTTTTAGCTGATTTCCTCTACGCACAAAAGTGGAAGGTGTCACGTTATCCAAAGAGAACTTGTCGGCTTGTTGCAAATAAGGGCTTTGTCTATACATTTTCTTGGCTTGTTGCCAAGTAGCATCCAGAATCACGTAGTGAGTATAGGAAAAAAGACATTGAGGGTCAGGCTGATAAGTGCCAGGGCTATCGGTGTTTTGTGTAGGCAGTTCTTCTCTAGGAAAGAGCACCGCGGCTTGCTGCCGAGCCAATAGACTCAATAAACTTTCATCGGGTTCCCGACGCTTCCAAACGACAAGTTCGCAATCACCCTTCAATATACCTCTAACGACTGCACCCGTATTATTCTTCTTTTCTAATTCCCGCTCATGCGTAAGTAATATAAACTTCATTAACTATAAAATACGATTACGGCCTGCTTCTTTAGCTTCATATAATAATTTGTCAGCACTCTCGATAAACTCTGCCGCACTTTGCCCTTCACCAGCAAACTGAGCAATCCCACCACTAACCGTGACATGATCTGCCACTAAAGAGTGTTCATGAGGATAATTCAAATCACTAAACAACTTATTTATACGCTTCGCAACCGCTTGCGCTTGCACCGCATTGGTATTAGGCAAAATCACTGCGAATTCTTCCCCACAATACCGAGCAACAATATCGGCTGGTCGGCACATCGCTTTACGCAAGGTTTCACCAACAGCCTTTAAACACTCGTCACCGGCTTGATGTCCGTTGTTATCATTGAAAGGTTTAAACTGATCAACATCGATCATAATCAAAGTTAAAGGGTCTTTCTCTTTGATTGACCTAGTGATCTCCAGCTCCATGGCCTTATCAAAACCACGGCGGTTCACCAGTCCTGTTAAGGTGTCTTGAAATGCGAGCAACTCCATTTTTAATTTGGTGCCATGAAGCTCGTCCTGAATCTGGGCGATACGCTCCATCGCATGAATCATCGCTTCAAGCACTTCAGGCACTATCGGCTTATAAAGATAAATATCGCCGCCTGACTGAATACCCACAGTACAAAACTTAGTATCCGTTTTAGCACTAACAAAAATAATGGGGAACCATATAGAGGTATCTTGACGAATAATTTTAGTCGTTTCAAAACCGTTAAGACCAGGCATTTCAACGTCCATCAAAATCAAATCGACTTTCTCTTGCCGACAGAGGTCAATTGCATCCTGTCCACATTCGGCCTCGATGACATCATGCCCAAGCCCGGCAACTACTGCTAGAGACACAAGCCTCATAGAACGCTGGTCATCAACAATC
Source organism: Oleiphilus sp. HI0123 (assembly GCF_001635315.1). Classification (NCBI taxonomy): domain Bacteria; kingdom Pseudomonadati; phylum Pseudomonadota; class Gammaproteobacteria; order Oceanospirillales; family Oleiphilaceae; genus Oleiphilus; species Oleiphilus sp. HI0123. The sequence goes on along the minus strand of NZ_LWGE01001065.1, from coordinate 2,765 downwards.
AGTACTTTCATAACTCACTCAACTTTTATTAGTCATTACATGCTCAGATCGCTATGGCTAGTTAACGGCCTTTAGTATACTGAGCAACTTATTATGAGAGCGGCCATAATGAAGCACCACAATTGTTACAAGATAAAATCGTTTGTGCTCTAAAGTACAGTATAGAGTATGCCCAAGCATTTTTCTTACACAAGACGACTCGATTCATAATTTTTTGCGCTCTGATAAAAAACTGTTAACCCAAGTGCAAATAACTACTTGAACAGCCGAAAAATACTGTTAAAGTGCGCACGTCTGGATTCCATAGGACTACATATATCTCTCGCCACGCCCAGAATTGGCAGAGCACCCTATATGTTAAGAATCCATTTGCACTGCACAACAAACTTAGAATAGACGCACCCATGACAGAAACCCCACTGATTCGCCAAATTGTTTCTCGACCCGCACTCAGTTTTATTATCACTCTGGCAATTATCCTCGTATCAGCATTTCTCGCGGCTCAAGTAACAAAAAACACCACGCCCTATTTCTTGGACCGCACCCACACAGAGCGCGTTAAAGAAGATCTGATGACAGATATTTTTGAGCGATCCAGAGAAACCATTGTTATTATTCTCGAGGCAAAATCTGGCGATATTTTTTCTGCAGAGTCACTGAGCTTATTAGAAACTATTCATAAGACTCTAGACTCCGTTGACTTGATAGAAATGATCAATCCTAAACTCAACACAGGCAAGTCACTCGATAAGGCCAGCTTAATCAGTCAATATAACCAAAGCCTGGCGGCGGCTAAAAACGAGCAAGAATCTAAGGAAATAGAAGCATTACTAGGCCAATACCTCTTCCCTATTCGCAATATCAAGTCACTACTAAATAGTGATGACATTTTCATGCTTGAAGATGAGATCACCATTGCCCCCAACTTCGAGCAAGAAAAGATCGCTCAATGGCAACAGAATCAAGGCAAAGAAATATTAGATAACCCTCTGTTTACGGATGCTTTGGTTAGCCCAGACGGCCGCGCAATGGCAATTAATCTTGAACTAAACATCGATACCGACGATAGCGCAAGCACTACTGCGATATTCAATAAGGTTCAAGGGTTGATAAAACCCATCGTTGAATCAAGTAATTTCGACCTCTACTTTTCTGGCTCACCAGTCGTAAATGTAGAAATTTCTAATGTTATGGAAAAGGATAATCAACGCTATTTCCCTTTAATCGTCCTATTAATAGCATTAACACTGGCCTATTTATTTCGCAGTGCCTGGGCCCCGTTCTTTGCGCTCAGCGTATCAATTATCAGTATCGTCATCACCTTTGGACTCATGACCTTGCTGGGCATATCCCTGAATATCGTGACCACGATGTTGCCGATATTCATTATCACCATTGGCGTAACAGATGCCATTCATGTTCTTTCCGAATCTAAATTAGACCAAAACAAAACAAGTAAGCAAGAAGCAACTATTGCTAAAGTCAGTAAACTTTTTCGCGCAATGTTGCTTACGTCGCTGACGACAGCTCTTGGTTTTTTCTCACTTTCATACACCGAAATTACTAATATAAAAGAATTCGGCATCATGGTTGGAATCAGCGCTATTGTCGCGTTTATTATTTCTGTAACGGTGCTGCCTACTTTAATGGCAAATATAAATTTTTCTTCAGGAACAACTCAGCGCCCCATTCGTTTCTTTGAGGCTTTAGAAAACATTGCTAAAAAGCAAACCATTTCTCGTTGCTTCGCACTGCTATTCCTTTTAGTCGTCTTCTCCTTAATCGGGCTTCCTAATTTCTACGTTGACCAACAAAACCTTCACTCCTTCAAAGCCCAGACTCAACTGAGGCAAGATGATGCCAGAATCAACGAGTTACTAGGTGGCACCGTACCAGTGAACGTATGGATAAGCTCAGATGAGCAAAATGGCATCCTTTCTCCTGAGGTATTACGAGTGATAGAAAAACTCGAAGCGCAAGCTAAGCGTCATGATGCAGTTGGCTACACAAGCTCAATATCTGGTTTTATCAAACAGCTACACAAAACCTTATCGCCCAATGATGACAAGATACAAAGCTCAGAGCTAAGTCCGGAGCTTATATCCCAATATTTATTTTTGTTAGAGGGCGGCCCCTCACGAGACCTTGAGTCTATTGCCAAAGTGGGCCCTTACAATGAAACTCGCGTGGTAATCATGTCCAAAACAGATGGCTCCAAGCAGTTACAGCAACTGTTAGACGATCTAGGCCCTATTGCTGAAACCTTACCTGAAGGGGTTTCGTTTAGATTCACCGGCTACGGGAGTATGAATGCTGCCGCCTCAAAAGAAATTATCCAAGGACAACTTTCCAGCATTATCATTTCGGTTGTCGGACTTTTATTGGTTTTGTGCACGATCTACCGCTCAATCCGTATTGGAATAATCGCTATCTTCCCACTAAGCATGTCATTACTGGTCATGTTCGGACTGATGGGTTTATTGCAGATTCCTTTAGATATCGGCTCTAGTCTGCTATGCGGCATTGCCTTCGGCATCGGCATCGATTACTCCATACATATCGTCGAAGCCTACTTACGAAACTTAAAAGCACTTCAATCTAGGGATGCCGCAGCTCAAGCAGCCCTGACAGATATCACCTTCCCAATATTAACCAGCGCTTTTACCATTGCATTAGGCTTCTCAATCCTCTTGTTGTCAGAGTTTCAGCCTATTTTCAACCTCGGACTTCTCATTAGTATTACCATGCTAGTGTCTGCGCTATGT
>NZ_LWGE01001064.1:0-2498 GCF_001635315.1 Oleiphilus sp. HI0123 | reverse complement strand
TTTTGAAAGAGTTAATCTCAGCCACTCTGTCGGTGGTGAGTCAACGCTGCTATACGGAATGAAGCTACAGAACTTTAATATCACAACTGATATTACTGCTACGCCAATAGATTAAAGCTGGCGCTTACATTTTCTTGCCTTAATAAGGATGGCATTGCGATAATGCTTTCGAAGTCGCTATAATCGCGGCTTCATTTCTTTTTGGTTTCCCTTATGGAACTCCGTTCTATTTTAAATCTCTTGTCGGATGGTGAATTCCATTCAGGGTCGGACCTTGGTCGTACTTTGGGTGTAAGCCGAACTGCAGTGTGGAAAGCGTTAGGTCAATTGGAGGAGTTGCGTTTACCCTTGGAGTCAGTAAAAGGGCGCGGCTATCGTTTGTTGCGACCGCTTGATCTATTGTGTGGTAAATCTATTCAGTCGTATATGGCAGCTCAAGCTGTCGAAAATATCTCTATTGAGGTGCTTTTAAGTACCGATTCAACAAATACTCACTTATTGGAAAAGCAACTCGAAGGAAATTTATACGAGAGTTGCTTGGCAGAATATCAGACGGCCGGAAAAGGTCGTCGTGGCCGAAAATGGGTTAGTCCTTTTGCGAGAAATATTTATCTTAGTATTGCTTTTAATCTTGATGGTGGGGCAGAAGCTCTATCGGGGCTAAGTTTGGTGGTTGGTTTGTCTGTTGTGAAGACGCTAGCATCACTTGGTGTTAGTGGCGTTGAGTTAAAGTGGCCGAATGATGTTTGGTTAAGTGGAAGAAAGTTAGCAGGTATTTTGGTTGAGTTGCATGGAGAGGCGACAACGAGTTGGCGGGTTGTGGTTGGTCTGGGTTTGAATGTTGATATGAAGCCTGAGGATGCGGAAGTGATTGAGCAGGCTTGGTCAGCTTTGTCCGAAGTATCGGATATTGGTCGGAATGAGCTAGCTGGCAACTTATTGAGTGGTTTGTATTGTGACTTAGAGCGTTTTAAGTTGGGTGGCTTTAAGGATTTTTTGTCGGATTGGAACAAATTTGATGCTTTAGCGGGTAAAGTGGTTGAAATCAACAGTGGTGCAATAGTTGGTATTGCGCGAGGAGTTGACTTATCTGGCGCGCTCTTATTAGAGGTTGATGGAGCACTATCTGCGGTTAACGCAGGTGAGGTGTCGGTGAGGTTAGGCTGATGCTTCTATTAGATTGCGGCAACACACGGATCAAGTGGTGTTTAGCTGAAAATAATAAAATCATAAGGTCGGGAGAGGAGTTGTTGTCGGCGCTTGATCCTGCTTTGCTGGCAGCAGAGTTGGGTGGCATGTCATTTAATAGGGTGCTGGTAGCATCTGTTAGGGTGTCTGAAGTACTAGATAGTCTGCTTGACGCGCTCCAGCGTATGGTGGATGTTAAGATTTATGCGATTTCTCATGATGATATGAGCGGGCAGCAATTTGCTTACGATGAGGTGAAAAGGTTGGGGGTTGATCGCTGCCTGGTAATATCAGCCGTGCGCGATCTGTATCAAGGCGCTTGTATGGTAATCGATAGCGGTAGTGCCTTGACGGCCGACTTGATTGACGGAGATGGACGGCATATTGGTGGCTATATTTTTCCAGGTTGCAAAATGTTGCAGGATTCGCTTGTGGCGGGGACATCGAAAATTGTATTAGATGATGATGTGCAGTGTGGATTATCTCCAGGCAGGAATACTGAGCAGTGTGTTGTTAATGGTGTTCATATTATGGTGAGTCAAACTATAAGCTACTTAGAGTCACAGTGTCAGGGCTATGGTATTAACAAGGTAATACTTACGGGTGGTGATGCTAAATATATCGCCGGATTTATCGTGGGGGCTTACGAATTGAGGCCTGTATTGGTCTTTGAGGGGATGGCTGGGCTGTTCGGATCTAGGCTTGAGGGGGAGCTACACTAATGAAGTGGGTGTTTATAGCGTTATTGGTTGTGAATGTAGGTCTGGTTGCTTTTCAGTGGGTGAAGCATCGAGAGCAGGGTGTGAGTCCAGAATTTCAGGAAAATAAGGCAGTAAAACGTATAGTATTGTTGTCGGATATTTCATCGTCGGGTGGCGATAAACAGGCAATAGCGAGGCGTTGTGAGTTGCTGGGGCCTTTTGATAATAGGGCTGAGTTGGAATTGGAAAAAAAGAGAGTGCTTCCGGGGACTGGTGAGGTTCAGATTGTAGGTCAAACTCTTGATAAGGCGCCCTCTTATTGGGTGTATATCGCGAAGAAAGATGTTGTTGAAGATCTAGAGCAAAGATTGCTTGAGATTAAGGTCGACACGTATAAGATTTCTTCAGGAGAATTAAGTGGGGCTTATTCTTTAGGGGTGTTTGAAAATATAGATTTGGCGCGCGGGTTAGCAAAAAAAGTAAAGAAAAGTGGTATGGCGCCAAGCATTTTCGAGAAAAAGAAGTCTGAAACGAGTTTTTGGTTGGAGTACGGGCTTGATTATGCTGCTGAAAACCAAGAGAAAATAGACGAAATTGCTGCATTGTTAT
>NZ_LWGE01001063.1:0-5022 GCF_001635315.1 Oleiphilus sp. HI0123 | reverse complement strand
GATACCTTTTAAGGTGCCTTTTGGTAATGCTGAGGCAACTGCTACTTTCTGAATGTTCATTTCAACACCCTCAGAAACTTCAACCTTAACAAACTCTTCTGAAACTTTTGTGACCTTACCAGCGATACCGCCATTCGTCACAATCTCGTCACCTTTGCTTAATTCAGAAACCAGATTTCTATGCTCTTTGGCACGCTTTGACTGTGGCCTCCACATCAAGAAGTAAAAAATCAGGATAAAGCCACCAAAGAATACCAACTGCATCATTGCACTTGGGCCTTGAGGTGAAACAGGCGCGCCTTCAGCCAGGCTAAGCGCAGAGTACATGCAGAAAGTCAGAAACAGACCAATTTTAGCGATTAATTTCATTAAGGGTTCCCCTTGTTTAGTTCTAATAGTTAGCAGTAAAATTTTTTAACTGAGCAACACTTTATTCTGCTGCGCCAGCTGTTAATTCTGGTGTTGTTTCGCCTCTTTGGGCATAGAAGGTATCAACAAAGGCCGACAATTTACCTTGTTCGATGGCCTGACGCAATCCACTCATTAAGTTCTGATAATATCTTAGGTTATGAATTGTGTTGAGTTGCGCGCCTAGCATCTCTTTACACTTATCTAAATGATGAAGATAGCTACGACTAAAGTTCTTACAGGTATAGCAGTCACATTGTTCATCGAGCGGAGATGGGTCTTCTTTATGAGCTGAATTTCTTATCTTGATAACACCCGTTGAAGTAAACAAATGGCCGTTGCGAGCATTTCTTGTCGGCATTACGCAGTCAAACATATCGATACCGCGACGAACAGACTCAACCAAGTCTTCAGGCTTCCCTACTCCCATTAAATAACGAGGCTTATCTTCAGGCATTTTATAGCCGATATGATCAAGCACCTTCATCATTTCTTCTTTCGGTTCACCAACAGATAAGCCACCAATGGCATAACCATCGAAGCCAATATTGGCTAAGCCTTCCAGGCTTTCATCACGCAAGTGCTCATACATTCCGCCCTGCACAATGCCAAATAAAGCTGAAGGGTTATCACCGTGAGCCTGTTTACTACGTTCAGCCCAGCGCATCGATAGCTCCATTGAACTACGTGCTTCTTCTTCCGTTGCAGGGTAAGGCGTACATTCGTCAAAAATCATAACGATATCTGAACCAAGCTTACGCTGAACTTCCATTGAGATTTCAGGCGTCAGCTCTACTTTAGAACCATTGATAGGGGACTTGAATGTTACACCCTTCTCGCTGATCTTACGCATATCTCCGAGGCTAAAAACCTGAAAACCTCCAGAATCAGTCAGAATTGGTTTATCCCATTGGATAAAGTCATGCAAAGTACCATGTTTCTCAACAATGTCGGTGCCCGGTCTTAGCATTAGATGAAAAGTATTTCCGAGAATAATATCCGCGCCAATCTCTTCGATATCCTTAGGTAGCATGCCTTTTACCGTACCGTAAGTGCCAACCGGCATAAACGCAGGGGTCTGTATTTTCCCACGTGGAAAGTCAATTTCTCCACGTCGAGCCAAGCCATCTGTCTGGCTGACCTTAAAGGACATACAACAATTCGATTCACTCAATGTATTACTCCGAAATATTCCCGCTAGAGGGATTTAGAAACATCGCATCACCATAACTGAAAAAGCGATACTTATTTGCAACAGCCTGCTCATAAGCATTTAAGATATTTGCCTGGCCTGAAAATGCAGATACCAACATTAATAGGGTCGATTTCGGCAAATGAAAGTTAGTAATCAGTGCATCGACACTTTTAAACTCATAACCTGGGAAAATAAATATCTCAGTATCACCGGTAAAAGCCTTAAGCTCGCCTGACTGGCTGGCAGATTCAAGACTACGAACACTAGTTGTGCCGACGCAAATAACACGACCACCTTTTCGACGAGTCGCAGTCACTTTATCAACCACGTCTTGAGTCACTTCAATCCATTCCGAATGCATTTCGTGGTCTTTAATATCGTCAACCTTTACTGGCTGGAAGGTTCCAGCACCAACATGCAAGGTAACAAAAGCTGTATCAACGCCTTTTGCTTTAAGCCTTTCAATAAGCTCATCATCAAAGTGCAAGCCTGCCGTAGGCGCTGCTGCCGCGCCTGGCTTATCGGCATAGACAGTTTGATAACGATCCTGATCCATATCCTCATCACCACGCTCAATATACGGAGGTAAAGGAATGTGGCCGTACTTTTCAAGCAGATCAAAAACCTCTAAAGACTCGGTCTCAAGAATAAACAGTGCATTCTGTCGCCCCTTCATTTCGATTACTTGCGTGCTACCATCGTCGGTATCAACAAGAATCTTGCTACCTTCTTTAGGGGAACGGCTAGACCTGACATGCGCTAAAAACGTATGACTATCAATCATTCGCTCAAAAAGAATTTCCAGTTTGCCGCCACTTTCTTTCTTCGCAAACAAACGCGCTGGAACAACCTTGGTATCATTGAATACCAGTAAGTCGTTTTCATTAACCAGCTCATAAACATCAGCAAAGGATCGATGAGCTAGTTTCCCCTCACTACCTTCGACCACCAACAAACGGCTTTGGCTTCGCTCTTCTGTCGGGTAGTTAGCAATTAGCTCGGGCGGCAAGTCAAAATCAAAATCAGAAACTTTCATACCGTCTTAGATTCTCGGTGTTTCACAGACAACGTCAGCATTTTGAGCACGATGGCGCATTAGGTGATCCAACAAAACCATTGCCATCATCGCTTCAGCAATGGGCGTAGCACGAATACCCACGCATGGGTCGTGACGCCCTTTGGTTGATACTTCAATCTGATTGCCTGCTGTATCGATACTTTTACCCGGCAAATGAATGCTTGAGGTCGGCTTCAAAGCCATATGCGCAACAATATCCTGCCCTGTTGAAATACCGCCTAAGACACCGCCCGCGTGATTCGAAAGAAACCCTTCCGGCGTCATCTCATCTCTATGCTCTGTGCCCTTTTGCTCAATACAATCAAAACCTGCACCAATTTCCACACCTTTTACGGCATTGATACTCATGAAGGCATGCGCCAGCTCGGCATCTAGCCTATCGAAGATCGGCTCTCCCAAACCTGGCGGCACATTGCGTGCAACAACAGAAATTTTCGCGCCAATAGAGTTACCCTCTTTATTCAGCGCTTTCATATAATCTTCCATCTCACCGACTTTATCGGCGTCAGGGCAGAAAAATGGATTGTCATTGACGATAGACATATCCACCTTCTCAACTTTAATTGGACCAAGCTGGGACAAGTAACCGTTGATTTCAATACCAAACGATTGTTTCAGGTATTTCTTAGCGATAGCACCCGCTGCAACACGCATTGCTGTTTCTCGAGCAGAAGAACGACCGCCCCCGCGGTAATCCCTGAAGCCATATTTCTGGTTGTAAGCATAATCAGCATGCGCAGGTCTAAAGGTCGTTGCGATATTCGAGTAGTCTTTTGAGCGCTGGTCCGTATTCTTAATCAACAAACCAATGGGCGTTCCCGTTGTTTTCCCCTCAAAGATACCAGAAAGGATCTCAACTTCATCAGCCTCTTTACGCTGCGTAGTGTAGCGCGATGTGCCCGGCTTCCGACGATCAAGGTCGACCTGTAAATCTTCTTCACTAAGCTCTATCCCCGGAGGGCAACCATCAACAATACAGCCTATCGCTTTTCCATGGCTCTCACCAAAAGAAGTGACTGTAAAAAGCTTTCCAAACGTATTACCCGACATACTATCTGCCTCTTTCTCTAGTTAAACGCTTTTGAGCGTTCAACAATAATATTCAATTCTATACCCAAGGGTAGTTTCTTAATTCTTGTGCGCGAATCACAAACACGCCGTGCCCACCCTGTTCGAACTCAACCCAAGTAAAGGGAAAATCAGGATAAGCCTCTTCTAACGCTTCCCAACTATTTCCAACCTCGACAATCATTAGGCCGTCATCACTTAAGTGCTTCGCACTTTCCGTTAGAATTCGTCTGACAATATCCAGCCCGTCAGGCCCTGCAACCAAGCCTAATACAGGCTCAGCACTATACTCTTCGGGCATGCTGTCAAAATCGTTTTGATCAACATAAGGCGGATTCGACAAAATTAAATCGTAACGAACATGTTCACCATCCGAGAACTGCGAAGGATCGCTCAAAGCACTGAAAAGATCAGAGGAAAACGCCTGAACCCGGTCATTTAATTCATACAATTCAATATTCGACTTTGCCACGGCCAGGGCATCGACTGATATATCAAACAAATCCACCTGCGCCTCTTCAAACTCCAAAGCGGCAGCGATGCCGATGCAACCACTTCCGGTACATAAATCAAGCACTCGCTCAGGCTCATTTAATAGCCAAGGTTCCATATGATGCTCGATGAGTTCGGCAATCGGAGAGCGAGGTATGAGCACTCGCTCATCGACATTGAAGCGCAAACCACAAAACCAAGCTTGTTTGGTGATATAAGCCAGTGGCTCTCGGCCTTTTGTTCTGCGCTTAATCGCATCTAAGATAAGCGCCTTCTCTTCGTCTGCCAGACGACAAGACCATAGTTCAGTCGAAAAATCCCAAGGCAGATCTAATAACTGAAGAACCAGGCTGACTGCCTCATCCCAGTTGTTGTCAGTACCATGGCCACAATAAACCTGTTCACGATTCAAACTCGAAAAAGTGTAACGAATAAAATCAGCTATCGTCTGCAAATTTGACTCACTACTTGATGCACTGCTAGCAAGTTCAGAAGAACGGGTTTGAGTCTGAGGCACGCGGGCTAATTCCTAATATCGAAAAAGCCCGCAATTATATAGAGAATCGGCAGCTGGGGGAATGGGAGACACCGAAGTCAGCAGCTAAATTTAGATTGCCTTAGTATCAAAAGCTAAATTCTTGCCAAACTTTAGCGACAACTGATCCCCTTTGTGTAGCTGCCCCACCCCCTTCGGCGTTCCGGTAAGAACAACGTCACCTGGGTTGAGCGTGAAAAAGGTACTCATATGCGCAATAAGTGGCGCGATCGGGTTCAACATATC
>NZ_LWGE01001062.1:0-2514 GCF_001635315.1 Oleiphilus sp. HI0123 | reverse complement strand
TGATGAACATTTTTGACCCGCCAGTGCGCCAAGCCTTAACGCTCACTGGAACCTCGTCATATAAATTGATATTACCTTGAGCTACTTCGCTTTCGACGATGTATGCGGTCATCATCTTAGTCAAGCTGGCGGGTGGCAACTGAACGTAGCTTTCATGCTCTACGATTACTTCGCCACTCGTGGCATCCATTAAAATATAAGAGCTAGCTGAAACCTGTGGCGGAGAAGGAATAAGAGCTGGCTTAGCAAATGCGTCGGCAACATGGAATCCGAGAAGTAATAACAAAGAATAAAGTGGTAACACCTTACCTAGTGATCTGAACATCATTAAAAACCCGATTTTGATTTATATGAACGAAGTGACATATATTGAAGAAAGCAAGTCTAACCGAATTCAGCAATCGATTCATCCATAAGCGAAGACCAATAAGCCAATCTGTATTAAAATTAACGCTTCAGCTAATACAGACTTCTAACGAACAAGAAGAGGTATAAACGAAATGAAGGAACTCAAAAACGGCTCTGTTGACAGCGCACAAACAGTTAAAGCAGGCTGTGGAATTCGCTACGACCCTGAACAGCTAGACGGAGATTGCGGCTTCGATTTTTCACAAGCTGAAAACATGAAGCCTGAGAAAGAAGCCCATATACCTAAGAGCCCGGAGCCAACACAGGACGACTAATCACAACAGGTGCACCAACCTCACTGTCGGATAAATGAGCCTTTAACTTTTCTGCAGCGCTCATGTCATCAACTGGTCCAACTCTGACACGATAGATATTAGCCCCTTCAGCCTTCCCTACAAACGCAGAGTGAGCCAAGCCCATTCTCTGTAGACGCTGGAGAAGGTTATTAGCCGAAGCCTGATTAGATAGCGCCGCCACTTGAACAAAATAGGCTAAGCGGTCTTTGCTTTCTTTTACCCCCGAAGCCTCCTCACCACTCACTGTTGGTTTTGGTACAACGATTGATTCTAGTAAAAGCCTGGCAGTTCCTTTGTTGTGGTAATCCAGCTTCTTGGCTGCGGCATAAGATAGATCTAATATTCTACCTTCATGAAATGGCCCACGGTCATTAACTCTAACCACAACCGACCTTTGATTTTCGAGATTTGTCACCTTCAAATAGGCAGGAAGAGGCAAGGTCTTATGCGCTGCCGACATGGCATACATATTATAAATCTCACCATTTGAAGTCAGCTCACCATGAAACTTCAAGCCGTACCAAGAGCCAATCCCCTCCTCGCGATACTCCTTAATCGAATCGAGCAGGTGATACTCCTTTCCTCGCACAGTATAAGGAGAGTAATTGCCTTTTGGGCTGATTGGCTCCCATTTAGGGATTGCATCTGGCACCTTGGATACATCGAACTCTCCAGTAGGCCCGACATCATGCTTCATGCTGTAGCGAGAACTACTACAAGCCAGCAAAAGCAGGGCCAGGCAACACAAGAGAATGCAACGCAAACTACTCAACACCTTAGTTCATTCCTAGCTTTAGAGCCTCGGAAAGCTGGTAAACTGCCATCGCATATAAATGACTATGGTTATAGCGAGTAATCACGTAAAAATTCCTCAAGGTTAACCAATACTCTTCACCGGTAGCCCCTTGAAGTATCTGAAGTTTCGCAGGCATATTCTTATCCAAACCAGCAGGAAGACGCAAACCGTGTGCCTCAAAATCAGCTACCATATGCGACGGCTTGAGCTTCTTATGAACAAGCTCTTGATAACCCTCTCCTAAGTCTGACTTTTCTAGCTGAAAAGCGACTGGCTGCCCCTCGGACCATTTATGCATCTTAAAATAGTTAGCAACACTTCCCACCGCATCGGTAGCGTTATTAAGAATGTCCGCAACCTTATCGCCATCGAAATCAACTGCGTAGTGACGATAGCTACTTGGGATAAACTGGCCGTAACCCATCGCACCCGCATATGAGCCTTTCAAGTCTAAGGCTGCAAAGCCCTGCTCTTTAGACAGAAGAAATACTTGCTCTAACTCTTTTGTGAAAAACTTTGAACGAGGCGGATAGTCAAAAGCTAAAGTTGAAAGTGCATCCACCACACGATAACTCCCCTTGTTACGGCCGTAGCGAGTTTCAACACCTATTATGGCAGCAATAACATGAACCGGAACACCGTACTTTTCCTGAGCCCGGTTTAGGCTCTCTCGGTTTTCTTCAATGAAGGCTAAACCTTTCTTAATTCGATCATCGGTAAGAAATATCTTTCGATAACCCTTCCATTCGAGGCGCTTCTCTGCAGGTCGAGCAATTGCTTTCAGAATACTATCTTTCTTTTCTGCCTGAGAAAATATTTCAGCTAACTTTGCACTTTCAAAGCCGTGCTTACTAACCATCATATCAATAAAGCTTTTAGCTTTTTCGTGCTCAATATAGTTCGCATTTGCCGAAGAAACCGACAACAGCATCAGGCAAGCTGAGATTACAAAAAACAATTTATTTCCTGAACGCATACATAATCCTTTTATTGTTCGCAATTCGCTTAGCGCGA
>NZ_LWGE01001061.1:0-4009 GCF_001635315.1 Oleiphilus sp. HI0123 | reverse complement strand
CATCAGCCAGCAAGTTCTGACTTTCATCAACACTTAAGTTGTGATTCACATCAGTTCCCGCGAGTGATGAAGAAGAAAGCGCTTTGATACCCTCCACTTCATAGGGTTTGTGATACAAAGACTCGTTAATTTTTCTGGCTTCTATCATAGTAACAGGCGCACTATCCGAGCCTATTTCTGCGTAACCAAAGTATTCATACAAAGCAATCGATACCACGAAAATGACTGCTATCGATGCAATCGACCCGGTTTTTATCGTCATAATAACCTCTTAAAAAAGTGGGGCCCATAGGACCCCAAAACGGCATTTCCAGTATAAGCTTGCCTGATTGCCCAAATTGGAAAGCACATAATTCTCTAGGAATCGTTTATAGGCCAGCCTTCTTAAGGCGGTTAGCATGTTTCTTAAATAAGGTCTTTGGATCAGTCTCGAACAATGATGTTAATCCTAAGACATGATTATTGGCATCAATGTGGTTCATGAAGTAATCATCACGAATAACCTGGCCAAAGTGAGATGCACAACGCCCGGTAATACCGTCGTTATCTTCACCTGAATCAAACGCTAAACCTGTGATGGCAAACAAGGGATCTGAAATATCCCCAACAGCAGTCAGATGACCTGTGCCACTCCATGAATAGAGCTTGATATCTTCGCCATTGATCGTCACTTGCGAGGGCCCATTACCACACTCAGTTGTCGGTAAGCCATGCGTGTAAGTTGCATTGTATTGTGCTGCACCTTGAGCATTAAACTCTCCCAACATAGCGTAAATATCAGAGTCGGACTTTTTATTGTCCGACAACAAGTTAACTAGATCACCGACTGCATTAGCAAACGCGCCAAATAACGTTCCACGAATTGTTTCTGGTGGAGCTAAATCTGTCACCAAGTCTGCAATAGGCGAACCAGTATGTGGCGTATGCATCGTAGTAACCGACGCAACAAGGTCAGGACGTGTTTCCATTACATAACGCGAAGTCATACCACCCTGGCTATGACCCATTAGGTTGAACTTTTCGATTCGTCCACCGGAACTTGCTTTAATTTCCTCAAGCTGAGCGATCAGCTCTTCACCTCGGCCCACAGAACTATCAAAAGCATTGATCTTAGCTACATAAGCTTCACCACCACGACTTTCAATAGCGCTCGGAATCTGATGCCAATAATCGACAATAGAAATTGAGTCGAAGGCAAATATTCCAGGGACTAACATGATTGGATTTTCTGTTTTCGTGTAACTAAAATAATCAGAAAAGAATCCTGCTTGTGTCGGAGCAGCTGCTGCACATGTGAGAGCAGCCGTTAATGCGAGTGTCTTTTTCATAGATATATCCTCAAATTTATTTTTATACTGAGTTAAATACCAGCCTTTTAAACACTGACACCAAGCCCTACTACTTCGCTTGTATAATCTGATACTCCCCTCGTTTTTCTATCACTAGTGAGTTTTGGTTCTCATAACTAACATGAAAAAGAGGACTATTTTCTTCAAAAGGCCTATCTTTAGCGTACACACGTACCGAGATCTAATAACAATGAACAAGAAGTCTCTCCTGTATCTATGGGAAGAACGAACGCTCTTTATTGGCAGGCTTGAAGAGCCACTGAACTTGTCCCAAGGCGCTGCAACTCTGACCCTGTCACTGGGCGGTCCTATTAAAGTTGAGTCAAAAGATCAGAACATTTGTTTTGAAAGCACATGCGTATTACTAAAACCTGGCTGCTCTGTAACGATAGATACACAACATCAGGTCATCGCAAATTGTAATCTAGATGTTATGGGACGGGACTTTAGCGCCTTATCCGACCTCTGCCGCGATATGGGCCAAGGGGTTTTTAGCGAGTTTGGCAACGAACAATTATTCAGACAGTCTGTTATTGATATTTACGACTCAGAACGCTCCACGAGCGAAACCAAATATGAGATTGATAGCCTATTCAAAACATGTGTAAAGAAGCCTTTTGACAGTGATAAACGCGTATCTAAGGTAGTCGATTTGATCAAGGATTCTATTGACACAAACCTATCTATTGAGAGTCTCGCTGATACAGTGAACTTGTCAGTACCTGGACTCACCAAAGTCTTCAAAAAACAAACAGGCGTACCCATACGCAGGTATCGTCAATGGCATAGGTTATTTGTCACCGCAGTCGAAATCAGCAGAGGAAAGAGTTTAACCGACGCCGCCATTGATGCGGGTTTTGTCGACCTATCTCATTGCACCCATACTTTTAATATGATGCTAGGCATGAAGCCGTCATATTTTTTATCCCAACCAGAGCGAATTATTGTGATGACTGAAAATAAGCAGCGCCTATCTTGTACAAAAAATTGAGCGAGCCAGACTCTAAAGCTCATAGTAATCAGTCGCCTCAGCGAGGGTTGGGACTTTCTGTCTACATGATGAGGTAGTTTTATATCACTCCCTGCTCACGCAGCCATTGCTCACTCCTAGCCATCCCTTCTTCAAGACTAACTTTAGGCTGATACCCTAGCTCTGCACTGGCCTTATCATGGAGATATTTAGCACTAGGCCTTGATAGCATCGCAACGGTAGAAGGATTTAATTCTGTACGTTTACCGACAAGATGAGCAATTCGCTCCGCGGCAAAAGCGATAGGATAAAGCACCTGTTTGGAAAGTGTTCTTGCCGAGTCCAAACCTAACATTTTGGCTAAAAAAGAAAAATACTCCCGATTACTCACCTGCCCCATGCCTGATAGGATATAAATCTGTCCGATTGCCTTGTCTGAGTTCAGTGCCAAATAACAGCCCTCGACCAAGTCATCAATATACACTGGGCCGAACATACCTTCTTTCGGGGCGATGAATTTCTTTTGCTTCATCATGTCAATTGGCGTCACGGTCCAGGGTCGGGAGCCCGGACCGTAGACATCTGCAGGGCGGATAATGGTGGCATCCACTTTTCCAGCGTTATTATAATTCAGCACCAGGTGCTCGCTAGCTAGTTTTGAGTCTGAATATTTCTGACCACAAGCCCTCAAGGCAGTATTTTCATCCATTGCTCCGGTGTGACTTAAGCCCAACGCGGCAACGGAGGAAAAGTGCAGAAAGCGCTTTTTGTTATCACCCTTTGCCGCTTCATCTAATACAGTCTGCGTACCCAACACATTAACGCGCCAGGTTTCCTCTTCTGTTGCAGCATTAGAGACCACTGCAGCCGTGTGAATGAGGGTGTCACAACCAGCTAGCATGTCTCGCCATCTCTCTGGCTCAAATAAATCAGCTTGTATGATGTTTTGTTCCTGATTGGCACTTAGATCAATCCCACAGGTCTCGATACCTTTTTTATTTAGGCAACGCGCCAGACTTTGTGCGATAAAACCTTTTGCGCCGGTAATAAATACTTTCTTCATTGCGGCCTGCCTATTATTTTTGTTGTTTCAATACGTTTCTGACAATCGAATCAATATAGAAATTAACTAGCTTTACGGGAATCAGTCTGTTCATCCAATAGGTCATCCGGGCGAGCTTGCCTGGAATGATGTAAAAACGCTTCGATTCCAAGCCTTTCATAATATCGTCAATCGCATGCTCCAAGGTCAGTGCACCGGCTGTAAGTTTTAGCTTCAAGGTAACCGGGTGAATAGTTTTGTGTTCTTCATGCACCATCGGCGTATCAACTTCTGGCGGACAAATCACTTGAACCGCTACACCTTCAGGCGCGAGTTCGGTGCGCAAGGCCTGAGCTAAACCCACCACCCCAAACTTAGAGGCATTGTAAGAGGTATAGGCATAAGTACCGACCAACCCTGCCATAGAAGCCACCAAGGCTAACTTGCTAGGCACTTTGTTTTTCTTCAATAAAGGAATAGTCGCCTGAGCAAAGTTACGAGAACCAAAAAGGTTAACTGTCACAACAGTCTCAAACTCTTTAGCTGGTACAGCTTCAAATAAACCAGTGCGATTAATACCTGCACAATGCAAGGCTATCGTTGGTAATCCCACATGACACGCCGCTTCTGAAACTACTTTAAGCAGGC
>NZ_LWGE01001060.1:0-5120 GCF_001635315.1 Oleiphilus sp. HI0123 | reverse complement strand
GGTCGATATTGATAAAGACCCCGAGAAAAATGCCTCAGAACGTGAGCGTATTCTAACTTCAGTGATGGCTACCTTTAAAGAGAAGGGCGCCAAGATTCATTCAATCTCTTTGTCAAAAAATGCTGATAAATCCTTAATGGATAAGTTAGCTATTCAAACGGGTGGACAATCGGCGGTTGCCGAGACCCCTGAAGACCTGACTCGAATTTTTCTCCAAGCTCTTGAACAGGCCGTTCCTAGTGAGCAGGTACCTATCGAGGGAAATGAGTTTGTTATCGATTCTAGCATCGAAGAATTTACTGCTTTGATCTTTAGAGGGGATGGCAGCATTCCGACCGAAATTCTATCTCCTGATGAAAAAGTATATAGCTATGAAAACCAGGGTGAGGATATCAAATGGTATCAGGATAAAGGTTATGACTTGATTACTGTCAGTCGTCCTTTAGAAGGCACGTGGAAGATTAACTCCGAAGTTCAACCAGGAAGCCAGGTGACAGTGGTTAGTAACTTGCAGCTTAATGTTAGCAAACTACCGGTCAATTTCTTCGCTGGTGATCCCTTGAATGTTGACGTTAGCTTTAGTGAAGAAGGGAAGACAGTTACTAATCCTGATTTTTTGCAGTTATTAGATGTGCAGCTGCAGCTTAAAACAGAAAGCAATAAAACGGCTAAGAAGTCTATGTCGGATGAGGTTCCTGAAGACGGCGTTTTTAGAGAAGCTATTCGTAAGTTAAGTAAGGTCGGTCAGTATGAAGTGACGGTCTTGGTTGATGGGAAAACCTTTAAGCGTAAGAAACGCCAGATTATTAATTTGAGAGCGCCTTTTGATTTTGAATTTTCGGTTAAAGGGGAAGGAGATGAAGCTCATTATGCGCTAGTGGTCACGCCGATGAGTGAGACGATATCTCTGACTGATACCAATATATTTGCGAAGGTAAATGCTCCTGATGGGAGTAGTTTAATCAATGCCTTGGAATTAGATGCCGAGGCGGGGCGCTGGGTATTACCGATTAAGCCAGATAAAGGCGATGGCTTGTATAAAGTGGCTGTTAAGGTAAAGGCCGAGACGATTGAAGGAAAGAAATTCAAGTTCAAGCCTAAGCCTTTTGAGGCTGAGTTCCCGATACCGGCGGGTGCTTCAAATAATATCGTGTCAGTGAACGAGCAAGAAGATGCCCCAGAAGAGTTGCCTGCAGAGGCAATTGCGGAAGAAAAGGTAGAAGAGCCGAAAGCTGAAGAACCTAAAGAGGAAGCGAAAGAAGAGCTGCCTCAGCCAGCCGAAGAGCCCGTTAAGGAAGAGGTGGAAGAGCCTGTTGAAGAGCCCGAAGCGGAAGAAGAGCTGGTAGAAGAGTCAGAAGACGATATGATGATTTGGTTTATTATCGGCGGCGGTGTTCTAGGGGGCTTGCTCTTGGGTGGCTTAGCCTTCTATTTGCTTAAAAAGCGTCAGGCGAAAGAGGAAGAAGAGGAAGTTGAAGAAACAGAAATCCTGAGCGATCAGGATGTTGAAGAAATTGCAGAAGATGTAGAAACTGAAGCGAGTGCTGAGGTGGAAGAAGAACCCGAAGCAGAACCGGATGATGGCTTAGACTTTGTTGAAGAGCCACCCGAAGAAGTTCCAGTTGCCTCTCAGGAGCCAGAGGATGAGCCGCTTGTTGAGTTGGAAGAGGATGATGAGCCGCTAGTTGAGTTGGAAGAGGATGACGAGCCGCTTGTTGAGCTTGAAGAGGATGACGAACCTTTAGTAGAGCCTGAGCCTGAGCCTGAAGAGGTCGTGGACCTATCTACCGATGACTTAAGTGATGTCGCTCAGGAGCTTGAGCTTGATGAGCCGGAAGAGGCCGATGCGCTGGACATTTCCGGGGATGACGAGGACCTGGCTGCCGATATTGCTCAAGCGATTGAGGATGCTGCGGATGAGCCTGAAGAGGACTTGGAAAAGGAAATTGAAGATGCATTGGATCTAAGCGACCCGCTGGATGACGACGATGACGAAGAGTTCAACTTGGAAGACTTCGATATCGGTGACACAGATGACCTGCCCTCAGATGAAGAAAAGGATAAGGGCGCTTAATCTAAGCGTCTGCTGATGATTTTGTAGGGTGATCGGGCAAGGTTCGAGATAGATTTCAAAAGTGTTATCTTTTTCACGCTTTTTATTATTAAAGGACTTGCATGACAAAAATGCTCTCCCTATAATACGCCCTCACTCGATCTGAGGGCGTAACTCTCTGTAAATAATCGGGTTTTAAGAGGGGTGTTATTACTTCTCTCTTGTATGATCAAGTAAAAAATCACACCAGATTAAGCGGGAATAGCTCAGCTGGTAGAGCACAACCTTGCCAAGGTTGGGGTCGCGAGTTCGAATCTCGTTTCCCGCTCCAATTTATCTTTATTACCTATCGATCATTAAATTCGGCTCATTCTTCAGTCGAGACCTTCTTTATGGTCTAAACTTATTGCTATTTAGTACATTATGAATATCTGCGCGCCTAGCTTGGCTTGGCTTTTCGTAGAGCATTTGCATGATAAGATTTTAGCGGTGAATTTGCTGCTTTCCTGGAGGGTAAGATGTCGGGTGTTTTGGCTTCGGTCGATCAAAGAACCAAGCTGGTAGGTGAAAATCGCTTAGAGTTGCTTATGTTTAAGCTTAGCGGTCATCAGACCTTTGCAATCAATGTATTTAAGGTTCAAGAGGTTCTGAATTTACCAAACCTAACTGCGATGCCTCATCGTCATCCTTGTATTTGTGGTGTCACTCACTTTAGGGGGCAGACTGTCCCCGTTATCAATTTAAGTCAGGCAATTGGTATGAGGCCGCTTGAGGTTAACAGTGAATCCATTATTGTCGTCACTGAATATAATCGAAGTGTGCAGGCTTTTTTGGTTGCCGGAATAGAGCAAATAGTTAACCTCAATTGGGAAGATATCATGCCGCCTCCGGTAGCGGCGGGTAGGGCGCATTACTTAACGGCCATAACACGCTATCAGGAACAGATTGTCGAGATTATTGATGTAGAGAAGGTCTTGTCAGATATTTCTCCGTATTCAACTGATGTCTCTGAAGAGCTTCTCGAGAATGAGTTGATTGATTCATTAGGAGAAAAGTTTGTTTTGGTGGTCGATGACTCACCGGTCGCAATTGCACAGGCGACCGGTACGATAGAAAAGCTAGGTTTACCTACCATTACTGCACCAAATGGCTTAAGAGCTTATGAAATGCTTAAGGAGTGGGCGGATAATGATCCGGAAAAGCTTAAGCAATGCTTACTTGTGCTAACAGATGCCGAGATGCCGGAAATGGATGGTTATCGACTAACGACTGAAATTCGTAAAGATGATCGATTGAGCCACTTTTATGTAATTATGCATACTTCTTTGAGTGGTAGTTTTAACCAGGCTATGGCAGAGCGAGTTGGGTGTAATCGCTTGCTATCCAAATTTCAGCCTGATGAGCTTGCAACAGCTGTTCTTGACTACGTCAAAGAACAGGCTTCTTAAATGTCTGAATATAAAATTTCCGCTTTGAATATTCATCCGGTCAAATCTCTTGGTCCGGTATCCTTAAGTGAAGTTGAAATTGATCGCTTTGGTTTGCGTTTTGATCGACGTTTTATGTTGGTGGATGATGCCGGGCGATTTATTACTCAGCGAAAATATAGCGCCTTAGCCAAAGTTTCTGCAAGCTTTGATGGTAGTACTTTAAATATATCGGACGAGGGCATTCCTGAGGTCAGTTTTTCGCTAAGTGAGTTTTCTAAAGAAGCTGATGTATGTGTCTGGTCTGATGAAGTGGGTGCGCTCACCGTACAAGACCGCCGGACACAAGTTATTTCAGACTATTTGGGGGTGAATGTGGCTTTGGCCTATATGCCTGACTCAACTTTTCGCCAGGTCGACCGTGAGTTCTTTGCAGAGAGCCAGCAAGTTAGCTTTGCTGACGGTTTCCCGATTTTATTGACTAACCAGGCCTCATTAGATGACCTGAATAGCCGCTTGGAAGTTCCTGTTGGCATGAACCGTTTTCGGCCGAATATTGTGCTTGAAGGCGATATCCCTTTTCAAGAAGACTCGTGGAAGCGTATTGCTATCGGTGAGATAGAGTTTGCATTAGTTAAGCCATGTAGCCGCTGTATTATGACTTGCATTGATGAGCATGGCGAGATTGGCAAAGAGCCTCTAAAGACGCTAGCTAAGTATCGAAAAAACGATTTTGGTGTTTGTTTCGGACAGAGTATGGTTCAACTTAATACAGGGAAAATCTCACTCGATGATAAGCTAAGAGTAATTGAGGTGCTTGAAGAGGGATAGGTAAAGCGCTTCAGCCTATTTCTAAACATAGAAATAGGCATTTAACTGAAAGGTACTTGCCTTAGAAAAGCTCGATTTCGTCCGAGGTATCGTCAGTGCTGTCTTTTTTGGCACTAAAGTGATGTTTGTAAATATCCAAAGCTTCGTCAACACTTGCGCCGTTCATGATGTGTTGGAACATGATGCGCTCTTCTTCCATTGTGTAGTTCGACATGATGTCTTCTTGCAGCTTAGACCATGCCATTGGGTTGTAGAGTTGCTGAGGATCACTTACCAGATTACTCAGCCAACCTAGATCTCGCTTGACGTGGTCTAGACGTTGAGTGAGTCGATCGTAGAATTGGAAGGCAACAATTGCACTCATAATCTGCTGGTGGATCTCTGCAGCACTGAGCTTAATAGACTCCAGGTCAGTTCCTGAGGTGTCATTTTCTTCACCTTTATGTGAATCAATAACTTCCTTCAGTTGACTGGCAATATAGGTAAACGACTGAGTCAGCTCTGTTACTGACTTTTCGCCGTCTGTCATGGTGCACTCTACCTGAGACACAGCTAGGGTCAGCATGTTGATCGTTTCGCGAACCTGACTCCAGTCCAAGTCTGGTTTTTTCGCGGTAGATGTTACCGGATTGTTAGACAATGCGAATCTCCATTACATTTAACAGTGGTGACAAATTAAAAGTCGTGCATAATGCCTGCATGCATTGCAGTGCCAGCTTATTCTATGAAGGATAGTTGAAAATCATCAGTTGGCGAGCCAATTTTACGAAAACATAAAAGATTTAGTAAAAAAATATATGAGTATAATC
>NZ_LWGE01001059.1:0-6920 GCF_001635315.1 Oleiphilus sp. HI0123 | reverse complement strand
GCCCAGTACGTTATGCGCGACACTCTGCGAACTGACGAAAACAAGGAAGAGCAAACAAAGATTACGTATCATCCCAATCCTCCGATATACGCAGGAGCTCAGGTTTAACTTGTCGAATCAGCAAGACAGCCGCGCCGGTAACAAAACCTTCTAGGATCATAATCGGTATATGCGCCAATACGGTCGCTTGAGCCGCGAGCACAAACGCCTCTCCAGATAATGCCAGGGAGCCCGCAACTAACAATGTAGTTAGTAGAATCGCACCGGCGCCACCAATCGCGCCCCATATCGCAGCTAAATTTGTGTTCGGAGCAGAGATCCCTCTATGACATACGTAGTACATCAGCACAGCCGGTAGTGCGATATTAAATGTATTGACACCGAGGACAACGAAGCCGCCAAAGCCAAAGAAAACAGCTTGCAACAGCAAGGCAACAAGCAACGCGGGAAAAGCCGCCCAGCCAAGTGCCAGGCCAATCAAGCCGTTTAAAATAAGATGAACACTAGAAAAACCAAGTGGGAGATGGATATATGAGGCAACGAAAAACGCAGCCGATAGTACGCCGACTTGAGGTAAGTGGTCGTAATCGAGCTTCTTTAACCCGATCGCCACCCCCACTACACTAAGTACAACACCAGCTGCTAGAACCGGCGCCGCAAGCGCACCATCAACTATATGCACGTTGGCACCCTCTACTTAAGTTCATGGGCTTGCACCCAAATGACAGCGTCTTGAGACAGCTCTTTACCTTTAAATTTCTTTTGTGGCCCTACGCCCAGCGCAGCAAAACCCCATTGACCCGCCTTCGGTATCGCAAACGTGAATGTTCCGCTAGCATCGGCATAAATTGTCATCGTAATAAATGCTTCTGCAGGAACTTGAATCGTGGGATCACTAGAGAACGCATTCTTTGACATTTCAGGTAAATAGTTGATGTATTCAACTTCGATTTCCGCAAAAGGTACGGGCTTTCCGTGACTTCGCACAATGCCAGTGAAGCTTCCGCCCTCATAGATCGCGTAGGGTTTCGTAAGGGGCACGATTTCAGCTGGCAAGTTTAAGTCACTTTCCCAATCGCTTGGCAGGCTGCCTACATTGATAATGGTTTTTGCGAACTGTTGGATAAAAACATCTTCGCTTTTCTCCAAATATGGCGCCATTTCGAAGACAAAGATATTATCGCCTAAGCCTTTCAGCTTAACTGAAGACTCGTAAGAAATGCCCGTATTCTCGGCACTGGCCCAGTTACTTTCTACCAGCTTTGTGCTCAGATCTTTCTTCTTGCCTTTTTTGATGTGATAGAACGCAAGCGGCTTATCAACAGCCATCACATAACCATTGGCTGCTGGGTGGGTAAAGGGCATTCTCAATTCCACTATGCCGCCTTTGCTTCTTAATAGGTCAGGGGTATAGATCATTTGAAAATGTGCATTCGCAGTCGATGCAATCGTTAGCCATAAGCTAATTGCAACAACCCATTTGGTTAATAAGAGTAATGACTTACTATGAATTTTCAATAACTTGCTCCGCCTAGAAATAAGTATCAGCCGGAGTCGAGAAGGGAAAAAGTAATAGGATCGGAAGACATTATTACCTGATGAAGCCCTCCGCAACACCTGTATAACAGATCATCAGGTTGGTATCCGGACTCATCAGCTAGGCGCTAAACGCACCTAATCACTTCACCTTCCCACAAGTTTTAAAAGGAGCAAAACCTTTTAATTCACCTGCAGTGGTATACGAAGCGATATAACCAATTTACCGTTGCGGGGGGCAGTGTCGGGTTCATAGTTAAACTCACCGACTTCCCAAATTGAAAAACAGTTCAAAGAACGATGTTTTTCACTCATGTCGTTAAACATGACCTAAGATCAAGCGCGAACTGTACTCATTAAGAATTGGTCTGTCAATTGAAAACCTTGTCTTGAAGTGAAGATGTCTAGTTTCGGGACTCCTTAAAATTTAGTGCTTTTCAGTCAGGTTTGACATAAGTGCCAATACCTCAAACTGATACAAACTACTCACTAATTCGCTTTAGAGGTGTGCTTTGTAACATTTCCGGAGCAGACAAAAGGTAGAGCTTTGTGCTCAAAGCCTGCATTCAGTCAGAGCTGAAGTCGGCTGTTTTATCCTCATTTGAAAAATGTCCTCTGAACGTCTTACTTAGGGACAAAGTGCTAGTTTGAAAATTTCTGCTTCCTCATCATTGCAGGCGCAGACGATTACTATACGAAACGCTGCTTTTTGAAGAAAGGAAAAGAAATTCCCTACCCTGACTTTTGTCTAAATAGTCTATTAAACACAACGGATGAATACTTAAGATTCACAAANTTCAGTCAACCCCTTGCCCGATATATAAAAGTCATTTACAAACAATGTCAACCAAATCTAAAGGACTGGTTTTCCAATAAAAGGTGATGTAGGCATTTAAGAATAATAAAGATTGGCTATGTCAACGAAGATAATATCCTTTCCCTCTTGTGATTCTTAGTAATTAAATTGACTTTATAACGACTAACAAAACGAGGATGAATTAATGTCGCCCAAATTAGTATTTTAGTTGAATTTAAGTGAAACAAATCAAACTGAAGGTAGTTTCGATAAAAGTTTAGTACTTTAGTTGGAGGTATTCATCTAAGTGATTGAATCTTGATTCATGGAGTTTAGTAATTTAGTTGAACGTGCAACTTGTTTTCGGGTGAAATGACCGGCAAATACAGACTAACCGATTGGTTTTATTAAGCTTTAGGCTTCAGAATTTTGGTTCCAAAATCAAACTTCTCGAGATTTTCCGCTCTCAGCGCGTTTTTTGGCGCTTGTTTGAACATAGACCGTGTCAGTGGTAGCCATACTTGAATGCCCCAGGTCTTCCGAAACATCCTTAAGGGCGCGGCCTCGTTCAATCTCCATGCTTGCGCCTGTATGACGCAGCCAGTGAGGTGAAACATCTTTGAAAATTTGCGCTGCTTTCTCTCCTGATCGAGACCTCATAGTCTCGTAGGTTTTATCGAGCACCTGATGGACAAGACGCGCTAGTTGTCTACCACTCATACCTCCAGCCCCACGAATTTTCTCCACAATTGGTTGCTTGTCCTGTCTACCAGGCAATGCAGGCAAGCCACGCCATAGCCGATAACGTTCTAAATAAGGCAGGAAGCTATCTGGGACAGAAATGTCGCGAATTTTCTTTCCTTTACCGTATATCTTGAGCCACCAGTTTTTCTTATCGTCTTGCCAAAAGTGGCTCATAACAGGTATCCAGTCGTCACGCTCAGCTAATTCAGAAATTCTCAAAAACATTGTTTTCATTGCAGCCAATAAAAAAATATTCCGCTCAAAGAGTGAGTCTTCGTCAGCCATTTTTTCAGCCGTAATTAGTAGTAAATCCCATTGTGCCTGGTCTAGCCGCTTTGTTTCTTTTACCTGTGCATCCTTAACTAATCGCTTACAGTCTTTTTTTGCAAGACCTGCCGGATTTCCTAATGCTATTTCGCTCTCCATTAAGTGTGTGTAGAAACCGCTTATAGCAGAAAACATGGCAAGTATAGATTGCTGTGAAGGCCTGTATTTCTTTTTATCAGCATCACTACCTTCGGCTATATATCTAAAAGGCCTCCAGCTTTTATTAAATTCGTACAGACCAGCAGACGGTACAAATTTATCCACATTGGCTAGACCTATCCAAGTTTGCGGTGGCTTAAAGAAGAACTCTGAATAATCAAGTAAGTCATTCTTTCTAAAATCGACAGCAGGCTTTTCTGCCACCAAAAAACTCCACAGCAAAAATTTTTCTATGTCAGAACGGAATCTAATGTAAGTATGCTCAGATTTGTTTCTGCCAAGGAAAATCAAATACTCTCGCGCCCAATCCCAGTGTTCACGGCACCACTTAGGGTTGTCGTTGAAAAACTGATCTAGCTGTGGGTAATCACGCCAGTCAAAGTCTTTAAGCTCGTTGTATGCTGGGAATAAAGGGATTGATCTTGGAGTTGCCATAGGACTTAACGCTTTATGAGTAAAGACTAGATTAACTCATACACTATGTCCAATAATAGATCTTATTGGACACTTTAAAGATTAACTGTACAGCCTGGTCAGAAAAATAACGACGGACTGATTTCGAAACGTCTTGAAAGTTTTTCAATATGCTCTTTAGTAAGTGACCTCTTCTCGCTACATATCATAGATACTGAACTTTTCGGGCCAATCTCATTTTTAAAATCTGACATAGTTAAGTTATGCTGATCCATCAGCAATCGCAACATGGATGCGCCTGCATCTTTAGACTCGATACTAGTGTTAAAATCATGAAACTCAGGGGCTTCTTCTTCATACGCATGAATTTTTGCCCACAAGACATCAATAAGAAGCAAGTTTGCATCATAGTCCTCAATAAGTTCATCCATAAGCAAAAGTGCCTCTTGATGATCTTCCTGTGAATGTATACCAGCGATAAATGGCATCTCACTCTGTAATTCATGCGCAAGCTGTGTAATGTGTTGTATGTTCATTTCAGCTCCTTTCTTCTATAACGGTTTGTGAGCCGATCATACTATTTATGGTCGACAATGTATTTTACGTAAACACGTTGATGGCGGAACTCAATGAATGCGATAAGTCTTAGGTTATTACCGCCTAAATCAACTACCCACCATTTATCTTTGTACTTAAAGTTATCTAGCGACGGCACTGCCTTTTTTAGTACGTGATGATCTTTAAACTTCCCACTCTTAAGTAGTCGATAAAAATCTTCTATCGCATTGGCATCGTTTGGGTATTTCTTGATAGCTTCAACGAATATACCTCTGGCAATAACATGCATAAAACTTCCATTAGTTCGCAATATGTGAACAGTGTAAGGCATATGGCTCTTGTTCGCAATATGTGAACCGGGGCCATTAATATTTTGTGTCTGCGCCCTACTCTTTTGGAAAACTAGAACATTGGCCTTGCGGGTAAACCGTTCATAGGATCCAAGAAAATTTTTCTCGATATCTTACATTACCTAAAAGAGGAAAACCGACATAACGCGAGCATCGCTTTCCATGCCTATTTGCCTGGCTTTTCTTATATTACAAAAGACCCGAAAGCCGACATAACACTTTGCTAAGTTGGCTGATCATTCTTTATTCGATATCCTTGTGTCATCAACACAAGGATTGAATCGACCAGCTTTAACTAAACACTTTTCTGTTTGAATTCTTCTAACTTTTCATAAGCCAGTGGAGGCATATTATTAGCTTCCCCATACTTACGTCTAGAGTTATAAAACATTTCAATGTAATCAAAAATATCTGCTCGTGCGTGCTCTCTTGTTGAGTAGATTTTCCTCTTTACTCTCTCACGCTTGAGAAGCTGAAAGAAGCTCTCCGCTACTGCGTTATCATGGCAATTTCCTCGCCGACTCATACTCGCTTTAAGGTTGTGAGCGCTTAGAAAGTCATTCCATTCGTAACCCGTAAACTGACTGCCTTGATCAGAGTGTATTAACACCTGGTTCCGCGGCTTTCTTCGCCACACTGCTGCAAGAAGAGCTTGAGTAACAAGCTCGGATTCCATTCTTGAGCTCATAGACCAACCAACTACGGCACGAGAATATAAGTCCAGTACCACAGCAAGATAGAGCCAACCTTCGTGAGTTCTGATATAAGTAATATCAGTCACCCAAGTTTGGTTTGGCATGGCTACAGAAAACTGGCGATCTAATACGTTGCTTGCGACGATTGCGGGTTTGCCGCCATAGTGGCCTCTATGCCTTCTGTAACCTACTTGAGCCCTGATTCCTTCCTGCTTCATCAATCGTGCAACGCGATGTTTGCAGCAGGTTTCACCTAAGTCACGCAGATCGCTCGTTACTTTCCGGTAGCCGTAAACACAACCACTTTCCAACCAAGAATGCTTGATAAGCCCTGTCAGTCGTTCATCTTCAATCTGGCGCTTTGACTTGGGCTGATTCAGCCAAGCATAAAAGCCACTCCGCTGAATAGAAAGCGTCTCACACATCAATTTGGCAGGGTAATTGTTGAGCCTTTTTTTTACGAACGCGTATTTTTCTTTGACTCGCCCGCGAAAAATACGGTTGCTTCCTTTAGGATGTCGCGTTCCATCGTGACACGCTTAAGCTCTTTTTCTAGCTGCTTAATTTTGTTTTCGTGGTCGAGTTGTTTTTTGTGTTCATCACTATCTGGACCATGCACTTTCATCCAGTTGTAGAGCGAACTGGCAGTTATACCAAGCCGTACAGAAACGCTAGAAACTGAATGGCCATGTTCGGTAACTTGCTTAACTGCTTGGATCTTAAATTCTTCGGTAAATCGCTGAGACATACTTTCTCCTTAATACACATAATTATAAAGCAATTAAGCGTCTAAAGAAGGCTGGTCGATTCAGATTGCTAATAAGCATAATACGATTGAACCTATTACCAAGTTTTGAATATGCCTTGTTTTGTGATTAAAACTATCGATGGCTTCGCTTATTTTCGAATCTGTCTCTTTACTAGTGACATCAATATCTTTGTTACTAGCAACTTTAAAAGCAAATAAAACAACTATAAAAAAGAACAATACTGGGAAGAAAATGCTTTTGAAAGATGGCTCAATATTAGCCCAATCAATTTGAAAAGCTGCGTATGCGAATACTGCGATACCAGACACAATAATGATTACGGCCGCCAATCTATTATTTACTTCCTTGTTCAGCAAAATTCAGATTACCTTTTACGTATAACGCTTTTATAAACGGCGCGCGTCTCTTTGCGCGTCCAGTGGAGCCCACGTGTTTGTGTGGGCGGAACGAGGTTTGATAAACTGGTTATACGTTTTTAGTTCTTTGTTCAATTTCTATTTTTACCTTTTTCAATTCTTTTTCAGTTAATGTACATTCAAAAGCATACTGGTCATTGTCGTTTGTATGAATA
>NZ_LWGE01001058.1:0-1426 GCF_001635315.1 Oleiphilus sp. HI0123 | reverse complement strand
CTGTTAAAAATTGCCTTTGAAAGCAGTGACGAGACCCGCTGGATCGCAATCATTATGGGGCCAGATGTTGCTCAAGAAAAAGATGAGAAGCGGTAGTTCTAAATGAGCAGCTACCAAAGATCCTCTTCATCTTGAGAGTCGCTTTGAATTAGAATCCTTTTGAGGTCTTTTTCTCTGTCTTTGCTATGAGCTTCGGCTAAATCAACTTTTTCGCCGTAAACTTCGAGCCAGGTACGTGAGCCAGGTAGCATGTGAGCCAGGTCATACATGCCGGTACGTAAGGCTTCTAGAAATTCTTGATTACCTTTTTCTTGTTCCATCACCACGTTAAGCAATTTAAGGTTGCTTGTATTGCCCAGTTGATCCTGGATAACGGGTAATATTTTCTTAAGGCTCTTTATTTGTTGAGTTTGAGCTTCGTTTTGGCTGGTCAATTCCGAGATTTGTAGCTGTAGCTCTTCAACGACTTCAAGGTTGACGGACTCTTCTTCTTCATCTCCGAAGACGGTGATCGTTATTACTGTAATCGAAACAGAAATAATCACGATTAGTAAGAGTGCGACAACCAGTAGTACTATTTTGTTCGTCCCGACACTCTCTTCCAGAGCAGTAATTCGTTGCTTTTCAGTGAGTGGCTCGTGCTCCACTTCATCTTTCTTGGCCATGGTCTATCCTACGTCGCGAATTTGATGATGAGCTCGGGAGGTGTGCATGTAGTCATGCTAAATCGAACAGAAGTTATGCGAACCCCGGTGAGCCCAGATAGTTTTAGTGTAGACCAAAACTATCTGAAGTACCTACCAAAGGAATGTGATTAATTGTGATATTAATACGAATATTACTAATTAACTTAGATAGTTAGCGCTATAAGTTCTATTAGCCTGTTAACTTTTCGTACTTATCCATTAATTCTGCTTCACTTTCCTTGTGATCAGGGTCTTTGGGAATGCAGTCTACAGGGCATACTTCGACACATTGTGGTTCGTCGTAATGGCCGACACACTCGGTGCACTTGCTCGGGTCAATAATATATATATCTTCACCGGGTGCGATGGCTTCATTGGGACACTCAGGCTCGCACACGTCGCAATTTATACAGTCATCTGTGATCATTAATGCCATGAAAAATACCTCTGCTATGATCTGATAAAAGTGGGGTTAAAGGTCAAAATACTATCCTGCTATCGCTCTTCTAAGGCCTTAATGACGGCTGGCGCTACAAACTCTGAAACATCACCGCCCAAAGAGGCAATTTCCCTAATTAAAGTGGAAGAGATATAAGAGAGGTGGTTGTCAGGAGTAAGAAACAAGCTTTCTGCTTCAGGAATCAAGCGCCGATTCATATCCGCTAGTTGAAATTCGAATTCAAAGTCTGAAACAGCACGTAAACCGCGTAGAATAACGTTGACCTTGTGCTCTTTTACAA
>NZ_LWGE01001057.1:0-3775 GCF_001635315.1 Oleiphilus sp. HI0123 | reverse complement strand
GAACTCAAGAATAAACAAACCGCACAGACTGAGCCTTAGCAGACGATTTGCTAACTATTTTACTAATCTTTCAGTATTGATTTCAGGTGGAAATAATTGATGCACCCTAAGCGCAAACAACGCCTTACACTTATTATTTTTCTTCTCGTTGGGTTTGGGACCGTGATTGGTCTGGCCATGTACGCTTTGACGGAAAATATAAATCTATTTTATAACCCAACACAAATCGCACAAGGAGAGGCCCCAAAGGGCGCTCGTATTCGTGCTGGAGGCATGGTTGTAGAGGGAAGCGTTAAACGTAGCGAAAATAGTTTGGCCACCACCTTCGCGCTAACCGATTATAAAGAAAACGTAGAGGTTTCTTATACAGGAATACTGCCAGACCTCTTTAGAGAAGGACAGGGGATTGTAGCGCTTGGCCGGCTCGATGAGAACAATGTTCTTATAGCCGATGAAGTTCTAGCCAAGCACGATGAGAACTATATGCCGCCCGAAGTTGCTGACGCTTTAGAAAAGTCTGGTGGCACCGCGCCAAAAGGCATTCATACTAAACCCGTCGAAGAAGGACAGCCGTAGATGTTTACACCAGAAATAGGGCATCTTGCACTAGTCATCGCTTTTTCACTAAGCGTTTTATTGGCTGTCGTTCCACTATGGGGAGCTGCTCGCAATAATGCATTGTGCGTCTATCTAGCCCGTCCAATAGCCTGGGGGCAGTTCGTTTTTATGGTACTCAGCTTCACTTGCCTGGGTATTGCGTTTGTCCAAGATAACTTTAGTGTTCAGTACGTAGCCAACCACTCCAATACACTGTTACCACTGCAATATAAGATAAGTGCAATTTGGGGTGGTCATGAAGGGTCTTTATTACTTTGGGCATTGATTCTTTCCGGCTGGATTGCGGCTGTTGTGTTATTTTCCAAGCAACTGCCTTCAGATATTCTCGCAAGAGTGTTATCGGTAATGGGGATGATAAGTATCGGTTTTTTATCCTTCATTATTTTGACGTCAAACCCTTTCGACCGTTACTTACCGGAGTTTCCAGCAGAGGGCGCTGATCTAAACCCTCTACTTCAAGACTTTGGACTGATCGTTCATCCGCCAATGCTCTATATGGGCTATGTCGGTTTTTCGGTTGTGTTTGCCTTTGCGATTGCCGCATTGATGAGCGGTCAACTAGATTCAGCTTGGGCTAGATGGTCACGCCCCTGGACTACAGTAGCCTGGGCGTTCCTCACCTTAGGTATTTCCCTGGGTAGCTGGTGGGCATATTATGAACTTGGCTGGGGTGGCTGGTGGTTCTGGGACCCAGTAGAAAACGCTTCCTTTATGCCATGGCTCGTGGGTACCGCTTTAATACACTCCCTGGCTGTAACCGAAAAACGCGGAGTATTTAAGAGCTGGACTGTATTACTCGCGATCTTTGCATTTTCGCTCAGTTTACTCGGGACCTTTCTTGTTCGCTCTGGGGTGCTAACATCTGTTCATGCGTTTG
This sequence comes from Oleiphilus sp. HI0123, assembly GCF_001635315.1. NCBI lineage: Bacteria > Pseudomonadati > Pseudomonadota > Gammaproteobacteria > Oceanospirillales > Oleiphilaceae > Oleiphilus > Oleiphilus sp. HI0123. Next base: position 2,280 of record NZ_LWGE01001057.1, on the reverse strand, counting down.
CATCGGACCCTGCTCGCGGTCAATTCGTTCTTGGCTTGCTCGGCATCACAATGGTTTGCTCTCTAACACTTTATGCGCTCAAGGTTCCCGAGGTTCGCAGCAAAGCTCAATTTAGCATGCTATCTAGGGAAACCTTTTTGCTGGTAAACAATCTATTACTGGTCGTTGCATGGGTCACAGTTATGATGGGTACACTCTATCCATTAGTATTAGATTTTATCGGCGCAGGCAAACTATCAATTGGGCCTCCTTACTTTAACGCCGTTTTTGCACCGCTGATGTCCATTTTAGCGATCGTGATGGGTTTTGGTGTTGTCGGGCGTTGGAAAAACACTGAGCTTTCACTTTTGATTAAGCAACTACGCTGGGTTGCCTTGTCGGCGGTATTGATCGCTTTCGCCTTGCCATTTATTCTTTTTGAAGAATTTCATGTCGGTGCGTTTTTTGGGTCATTTCTAGCGCTTTGGATTACCGGCTTTACCTTAAAAGACGTATATCAGAAATCAGAGAACAAAGCCGGACGCATTCGCGGCCTGAGACGACTCAGCCGTTCCTATGTTGGAATGACGCTTGGCCACTTGGGGTTTGCCTTTAGTATTCTAGGCGTAACGCTAGTGTCGGTTGAATCTGAAGAAAGAGATATTCGTATGGCGCCTGGCGAGCAAGTGAGTGTGTCTGGTTACAACTTCGTATTTGAAAGCTTAGATCCCTATACTGGCGCTAACTATCAGGCTGATCGTGCCACGGTACGTGTTACCTCGGTTGCATCAGGGAACGAAGTCGCCACATTACACCCCGAGAAGCGAGTTTACTTCTCTAAGAACAGCCCTATGACGGAAGCAGGCATTGATGCCGGGCTATTCCGTGATCTCTATATTGCTTTAGGCGAGCCACTCACTGACGGTGCCTGGGCAGTTCGTATTCAAATAAAACCCTTCGTTAGATGGATTTGGCTTGGCACTATTTTTATGGCGCTAGGTGGATTGTTTGCGATAAGTGATCGTCGTTATCGCTTAAAGTCAAAACTCGTAGACAATAAAAATGGAGGCCTGGTATGAACAAAAGAATCGTCCTTTTCACACCTCTCGTTCTTACTATTGCTCTTGGGCTCATACTATATACCGCTATCGGTAAGGATCCTACCAAACTAGAAACGGCACGGCTAAACGACCCAGTACCGAAGTTTCAGCTGAGTTCTTTGTCAGACCAAAATAAGCAGCTCAATAACTCAGTATTCAGCGGTGAGGTAATGCTCTTAAATGTCTGGGCAACCTGGTGCCCATCGTGTCGAGTTGAGCACCCCTATCTAAACACTCTGTCAGAGCAGGGCGTCAAAATCGCTGGATTAAATTACAAGGATGAGCGTGATGCTGCTCAGGTTTGGCTTGCAAAACTAGGCAACCCTTATACATTCAACATTTACGACCCTGAGGGAAAGCTTGGATTTGATCTAGGTGTTTATGGTGCTCCAGAGACATACATTATCGATCAGCACGGATATGTCAGGCATCGCCATGTTGGTGTCGTTGATGACAAAGTCTGGCACTCGACGCTTAAGCCTTTGATCGACAAACTCGAAGGAAAGGTGGTGCTATGAACGAGCTCACAAGCAGATTAATTTTGCTGTTTTCCCTTACAACTTTCTTTTCGCTTCCTATTAGCGCAAATATAGACGTTTATCAGTTTTCTGATGAAGAAAGGCGCATGAATTACCTTGAGTTGACTAAGGAGCTCCGTTGCCCAAAATGTCAAAATCAAGATATCGCTGACTCTAACGCCCCAATTGCTGCCGACATGCGCAAAGAGGTTCACCGTTTACTTGAAGAAGGGAGTAGTCCTGAAGAAGTTGTTCAATTTATGATTGATCGCTTTGGAGATTTCGTCACCTATAAGCCAAAAGTTAGTAGTGAAACCTTAATGCTCTGGTATGGACCTTGGATTTTTATCATTTTTGGCATGGGCGTTATCGCTTACGCTGTTCGTAATAAGCGAAACACCAATCAAGATAAACCTGGCACATCAACGAGCAATGATTCGGTATCTGATTCTAGGGCCGACAGTACAAACAACAAAGTTCAGGCATTGCTTCGTGAGTTTGATGCCGACAACGATCAGGATAAATCTTAATGTACGACTTTTGGTTACCCGCTTTACTTTTACTATGCCTTGCAAGCTTGTTTGTTATCGTACCAAGCTTTCGCTTCGCATCTATCCAGCGACAAACAATCAAGCAGAATAAGATTCAGGCCAACGAGAATAAAGAACGTACTGCCCAAAATG
>NZ_LWGE01001056.1:0-13446 GCF_001635315.1 Oleiphilus sp. HI0123 | reverse complement strand
ATAGTGCGGCGGGGGCGGCTCCTGCTCAGTGCTTGCGCTGCCAGATTTAAGTTCCCCAAGCCCTTCTTTTAATAGTCGGTTCGCTACCCACAAATCTTGGATTTCCCTGTCCTGCTTAGTGATTACATCGTTGAGGGTGTTCAGTAAATCATCTTGAAACGATAGTTTAACTTCGAGCTCACTGATTCGTTCATTAAGTTTTTCGATAAGGGCTTCGGGTAATTCTGATTGGCTCATGTTTTTACTATCTTAAGTATGGAGAGAGGGCGCTATTGTAATACATATTACCCGGTGCTCAAGAATTTAGTGTGTTGACTGTAGAATCGAATAAGTTCTAAGCAAGATATTGTGTGAGCCAAAAATCTGTTATCATGCTCGGCTTGCGTTGAGTCTGGTCGTGTTTATACAGGTCAATGCAGCGTTACCTGTCGATTGCCAATACTTTTACAGGGTTGTTCACAGGTGGGGGATGCAGATATTTTTTCCTTAATGGTGTTTGCTGAACCAATTCCACTATTTTAAGAGTTTGTTTAACGAGAAAATTTACATGTCTACACAGAGTTTATCTAAAAAATTATTAGTAAGTGCGGTTGTTGCGCTGCCATTTCCTTACGTTATGTTGGTATTGGCTTCGTCTGCTTCAGTATTACCACAAGGCCTTACAGCCGAGAATTTCCTTTCAGGTGAAAATGGTAGCGGCTTTTACGCTTTGGTTTGGTTGATGTTTTTTGCTGCATCTGCCATTTCGCAAATTGCGGCACAGTCTTCGTCTTCTTCTGCTTCAAGTAACAATGCGCAAGAAGCATCTGAGTCTGATGACGACGATGATACACCTGAGGGTGTAGAGTCCGGTACCGTTAAATGGTTCAATGTGAATAAAGGTTTTGGTTTTATTACGACCGATGCGGGCGAAGATGTTTTTGTTCACTTCCGTTCAATTCGTGGTCGCGGTCGTCGCTCATTGCGTCAAGGCCAAGCAGTGCGCTTTGATTTGAGTGAGGGTGAGAAGGGTATGCAGGCAGACAACGTTTCGGTTGCCAAGTAAGCCTCTAGCTCTTTAGCTTCTACAGAAAAGGCTTATCCCCAGCGGATAAGCTTTTTTTCGTTTCGGGTGATGGCATTCCAATATTCACCTGCTTCATCTTCCCCTTCTTGCCAGCTATGTGCGGCACACCTGACCTCCAGGTCATACATCTCTAACAGGCTTAGTGCGCAGGCTTCATCATTGTCCCAAGGTGTTTCAGACGATTTGAACCAAACACTGCAATAAGACTTTCCTGCTGCACAGGGCGTAACGACGATAGGGATCTTATTCCCTTCGCGTGAAAGGGTGCCCGAGATACTTTTCTTTTCGGATAAGCTGCTTGCTTCAAGGTTGATATCGATGGTTGTAAAGTGAGTATTTAGCCAGGCGAGCAATTCACTGTTGTTTATGTTCTTTATGTATATTTCTATATCGGGCGTTATCATTTATTTGTCCAAGAAATTCTGGATTCTGCTTACGAGAAGGCGAATATAGCAGTAAAAGGCGATGATAGCGCTAGGCACGCTAAGAATAAGACCAATTAGCGCAAGTAATTCCTGCTTTTCAGATGCGGGCAAGAGAATATTAACGTATACAATTGTTCCGAGGCCTGCCAGGGTACAAATGGCACTGATCAGAAAGTATTTAAAATAATTCTGCTGATTATGTTTTTTAGACGACACGGTAGTGGCTTTTAAACTCTTATTAGTGATCAGTACTGATAGTGGCTGATTTACTTCTTCTGAAATATATCAAACTGTATGTCTAGCTGTAAGTCTAGAGTATCAAGGGACTCAAGTAGAGTTCTTTTTTCTGGTTTACAGCGCCAGTAATGCGGTGTCATTGAAAACAGGTTAGTGATGTCTTGTGAGCTAGGTAGGTGAATTGTTTGCTCAAAGTAATCAGTCTTCACATGCTGAAGGCTCGTAGGGAGGCTTTCAAACTCTGTTCGCGTTTCGGCTTTGAGTTCATCGTAGATAACACGGCGAAGCTCTATTAGATGTCTAGGGCCGGTATTTACAAGGATCACATGACCGCCGGGGCGAACTGTGCGAGATATTTCTTCCAGGTCAAAATGGAAAAACAGGCCGCTTACCAGATCTTGAGAATTGTCCGCCAAGGGGATATTCGCAGCGCTACCTACCCACCAGTTAATTGATTTGTCGCGCCGGCAGGCTGATTTAATTGCAGGTGTCGAGATATCAATACCGCTTGTGTATACCTCTTGAAAATAACTAAGCAACTTGGTGTGGAGCTTGTGAGTGTAATAGCCTTCGCCACATGCTAAGTCGCAATAGTGGAAGGCTTTTTCAGAATCTTTAGCTAGCGCGTCTTCAGCATGGTGAATAAATCGCTCGGCAAGATTAGCGTAGTAGCCTTGATCAAGGAAGTCACGACGAGCGGCGACCATTTCAGTCGTATCTCCCGGGTGCTTACTCCGCTTATTTTGGCTTAATAATAAGTTGTGGTAGCCCTGCTTGGCGCGATCAAACCTATGCTTGTTGCGACAGCATAGGCCTTTTTGATCGTCTGCAAGAACGAGCTGCTCCTTACAAACGGGGCAGAGTAAATAGGGGCTTAGAGTATCCATAGTATCTTAGCGCTTGGCTTATGTTAGCAGGTGCTCCAAGATCTGTTCGTAAATCACTGACAAGTCGTTCAGGTCGGTGATACTCACGTGTTCATCAACTTGGTGAATCGTTGCGTTGAGCGGCCCAAGTTCAAGCACTTGTGCGCCCGTTGGTGCGATAAAACGGCCGTCAGAGGTTCCGCCTGAGGTTGAAAGCTCTGTGTCGATACCTTTAACTGTTTTTATCGCTTTAACCGCTGCGTCGACGAGTGGGCCCGCTGCGGTTAGGAAGGGCTCTCCGCTTAATGTCCACTGGATATCGTAATCCAGCTTGTGTTGCTCAAGCACTTTGACGACACCTGCTTTAAGTTGCTCGGCGGTGACTTCAGTAGAAAATCGAAAGTTAAAAAGTGTCTCGACAGTACCGGGTATCACGTTCGTCGCACCGGTACCGGAATTGATATTGGTGATTTGGAATGATGTCGCGGGGAAGAATTCATTGCCACTGTCCCATTCAAGTTTGCATAGGTCGTCAAGGGCAGTCATTGCCAGGTGAATAGGGTTGTTCGCCAAGTGCGGGTAGGCAACATGTCCTTGTTTGCCTTTAATGGTAAGTTTTGCGTTTAAAGATCCGCGGCGGCCGTTCTTGATCACATCACCGAGCACCTTGGTACTGGATGGCTCACCAACCAGGCACCAATCAATTTTTTCATTACGCGCCTCCAAAGTTTCAACAACCTTAACGGTACCGTTTGTTGCTGGTCCTTCTTCATCGCTGGTAATTAAGTAAGCGATAGAGCCTTGATGGTCGGGATGTTTTTTAACAAAGCGCTCACAGGCGGTGATAAATGCAGCCAGGCTGCCCTTCATATCAGCAGCGCCACGACCATGTAGCATATCTCCCTGAATACGGGCCGAAAAGGGTGAGTATGTCCACTCTTGTTCTGGGCCGGTAGGGACAACATCGGTATGCCCCGCAAATGCGATTAAAGGCGCTTCCGTACCTTTACGAGCCCAAAGATTGGTCACATCTTCAAAGATCATTGTTTCGGCTTCAAAGCCTAGCGGAGCCAAATGACGCATCATAATATCCTGACACTCGCAGTCTTCTGGTGTAACAGAGGGCTGCTGTATAAGTGCTTGGGTCAGTTGGATCGTGTCAGTTGTGCTATCGCTCATAATTAGGCTCGTCGTTTCAATCGTTGTATATATGCAAAAAAGCGCATCCATAGATGTAAGCATTAAAAAGCTTTGATTATGAGTGCGCCTTTAAGGGCTGCCCTGTTAGGGCAGTGTTAGTTGCTTAGCCAGATACTAGTTATTGGCGTGAAGCTCTTCATTCAGTTCAATGGCAGTCTTATTAGTTAAGCATTCAACTCGACCATTTGCCGAGTTTCGGCGGAACAGTAGGTCAGCTTTATTTGCTAGATCACGTGCTTTAACCGTCTCAACGACCTGGTTTTCAGAGTCAAGCATAACTACTTTAGTGCCAGCAGTAATGTAGAGACCTGACTCAACAGTACAGCGATCACCTAAAGGAATGCCGATACCTGCATTTGCGCCGATCAAACTGTTCTCACCAACCGCAATGATGATGTTACCGCCACCAGATAAGGTACCCATGGTAGAGCAGCCACCGCCAAGATCAGAACCTTTTCCTACCATTACACCTGCAGAGATACGGCCTTCGATCATTGAGGTGCCTTCTGTGCCTGCATTAAAGTTTACAAAGCCTTCATGCATGATTGTGGTGCCTTCACCAATGTAGGCGCCAAGACGTACGCGGGCTGTATCGGCAATACGGACGCCGCCAGGTACGACGTAGTCGGTCATCTGTGGGAATTTATCAACAGACTTAACTTCAATCAATTCACCGGCTACTCGTGCTTCAAGTTGCTTAGCTGTTAATTCAGATAGGTCAATTGGACCTTTATTAGTCCATGCAACATTTGGCAGTAAACCAAAAATACCGTCAAGATTAATGCCGTGCGGCTTAACCAGGCGATGAGACAAAAGGTGTAGTTTTAAATACACTTCAGGCGTGCTGCTAGCCTTGCCATCTTCTTCGATAATAACCACTACGGCCGGGCTTTTTGAGCCTTTCATTTGGCTTGCGATGTCAGAAAGCGCTGCGATTTTTGCTAGCTCTTCAATCTGCTCATCATTTAATTCTGTTGTTGTATTGCCGCTTTCAAGGCCTAGTGTTTCTTGGATGCTAGCAACCAAAGAGGAGTCAGGTTGGAATTGTGGTGCTGGGAAGAATGTTTCAAGCCACTCGCCTGCGCCGTTTTTGCTACCGATACCAAGTCCTAGTGCAATTGTCATGGAATACTCCTAATTAAATAATATGTATAAGTTGTTTAAGATAAGGGGGAGACCCTGTACTCTTTATTTAGTCGTTTATCTCGAATAATTGGGCGTAGTTATCAGCCTTGAATCCAAGATGAATTTGATTGCCGATCTTTAAAACCGGACGCTTAATCATGGAATTATTACTCTGAATAAGAGAAATAGCTTTTGCGTTGTCGATATCGCTTTTGTCCTCATCGCTTAGCTTGCGCCAGGTTGTACCACGCTTATTGATTAGTTGATCCCAAGGCACCTGGCTAAGCCAATCTTCAAGGCTTTGCTCATCAATGGCTGTCTTCTTATAGTCTTGAAATTCAAAATCAATGTCATGCTCTTCCAGCCACGTTAGTGCCTTCTTCATGGTATCGCAGGCTTTAATTCCGTAGATTTTTACTGTGCTCATTGTTTTACCTTGTACAAAAACTATTTGTGGAAAGAGTGCTAAAGAGATTCAACGAATTCACGAATTCGAGTTGCCGCTTCGATGCACTCTTCTTCACTGGCAACCAAGGCCATTCTAATTCTATTTTTACCCGGGTTTAGATCATTAACGGTACGAGATAGATAGCTGCCCGGAAGCACGGTGACATGCTTTTGCTGATATAGCTTTTGAGCAAACTCTTCATCCGATATCGGTGTCTCTGGCCAAAGGTAGAAGCTCGCATCACTTTGCTTGATGTTCAGTACCGGGCTTAAAATTTCAAGAACTGCCTCGAACTTTCGTTTGTAGGCTTTACGGTTCTCTTGTACGTGAGCTTCATCGTTCCAGGCTTCAATGCTTGCTAACTGGTGTTGAATCGGCATTGCGCAGCCGTGATAAGTTCGGTATTTCAAGAAGCCTTTTAACAAGTCTGCATCACCTGCAACAAATCCTGAGCGTAGGCCGGGCAGGTTTGAGCGCTTTGACAAGCTATGAAAGACAATACAACGCTTATAATCATCTCTTCCTATTTCGGCGCAGACCTCTAGCAAACCAGTCGGAGCTTGGTCTTCATCGCAATAGATCTCCGAATAGCATTCGTCCGATGCAATAATGAAGTCATGCTTGTCGGCTAGTTTTATGAGCTTTTTAAGCGTTTCAGCGGGCGTGACAGCGCCTGTCGGGTTGCCCGGAGAGCACATGAACAGAATCTGGCAGCGGTCCCAGGTACTATCGGCGACAGAGTCGTAGTCGGGAATGAACTGGGAGCTCTCAAGTGTAGGTAGTAGTTCAAGCTCAGCCCCTGCAAGATAGCTAGCGCCCTCATAGATCTGATAAAAAGGATTAGGGCTCAGCACTAAAGCTTGATTACTGGCTTCTCTATCGATGACCGCCTGAGTAAAAGAAAAAATTGCCTCTCGTGTGCCGTTTACCGGAAGAATATTATCTTCGCTGCAAAGAGTGCCGGGCTTTAGATTAAAGCGTTGTGTCGCCCAGTTTGTCATGCTCTTTCGAAACTCAGGTAACCCTTTTGTGCTTGGGTATATTGCGACTTTGCCTAGGTTATTGGTGATGCTGTCGAGCACAAACTGCGGAGAAGGGTGCTTCGGTTCACCAATAGACAAGGGAATAGCTGAATAATCTGCTGATGGTGTTACTTGCCCGAGCAGTGCTTTAAGCTTTTCAAAGGGATAGGGCTGAAGTTTATTCAAGTCTGGGTTCATGAGGTTATTTCTACCTGCTCATCTAGAAGTGTACATATGTCGTGCTGTAAGGCCTCGCAAATCATTGCGTCACTAAGCGGTTGACCGTCTGTGTCGGTAATGAAGAAAACGTCTTCTACTCGCTCGCCCAAGGTGGCAATACGTGCATTGATCAATGATAAATTATGCTTTAGAAGTGCTTGGCCAATACGAGCGAGTAGGCCGGGTCGGTCGGGTGTTACAACCTCCATTACGGTACGCTGATTAATCATGTCATTGCTGAAAGTCACTTCAGTCGGGAAGGCAAAATGCTTCAGTTGGCGTGGTGTGCGCCGGCTGATTATCTCAGGGTAATCTTCCGGGTCATCGAGTTCTTCAATCAAGCGTGACCGAACTTGCTCTTTTCGTTCTACATCGTTTGCTAAGGGCATGTTGTGTGCATCAGTTACAATAAAGTGGCTCAAATTGAACTCACCTCTCGATGCACTGATACGGGCATTTAAGACGTTGAGATTCAGTTGCTCAAGTACCGCAGTTGTTGCAGCAAATAGGTCGTCTTTTGAGCGGACGTAAACCATAATATGGCTGAAACCGTCACCTTGCTTGGTTTGGGTGTCGCGAATGATGATGAGCGGCTCACTTGAGTTGCCATGATTAAGTACTTCAGAGATTTGCCAAACGATGTCGGCGGTTGAGTCTTGAAGGAAGTAGTCGTCTTCAAAGGACTCCAATAAAGCATCAATCTCTGGTGTGGTGTAGCCACTATCGATGAGTAAGGTGCGGACTTCGCGTTTAGTGGCTTCTATCCAGTCATTGCGATCAACAGGCTTATCTGTGCCGCGACGTATTGCGCGCCTGGTTTCGATATATAACTGCTGCATCAGTGTCGCGCGCCAGCTGTTCCACAAGGTGTGATTGGTCGCAGAAATATCACAGACAGTCAAAATATATAAGTACTCAAGGTGAGTAAGGCTAGGAATTAGTTGCGCAAACTGATGAATAACTTCAGGGTCATCAATATCTTTCTTCTGCGCTGTCATAGACATTAGTAAGTGGTTTTCGACCAGCCAGGAAGTGAGTCGTGTATCGCGCTCGCTAAAATGATGGTTCTGACAGAAGTTTTCAACATCGATGGCGCCAAGTTCGGAATGGTCTCCGCCTCTCCCTTTAGCAATGTCGTGATAGATACCAGCAGTATAAAGGATTTCACGTTTAGGGATATAACGGTATAAACGACAGGCAAGTGGAAACTCTTTTTTTGCCTCAGGGTAGTCAAGATGAATCAGGTTCTTGATAAGCTGAATCGTATGCGCGTCAACTGTATAGCAATGAAACAAGTCATGCTGCATTTGGCCGATGATCTGTCCAAACTCAGGTAAGTAGCGGCCCAGTACATTGTACTTAAGCATGGCGTTTAAGGTTTTATGAAGGTCGTGCGGTGTGCGCAGTATCTCCATAAATAAGCTTGTGTTAGCCAGGTCGTTTCGGAAACTGTCATCAATAAGATATTGATGTTCACGGATTTGACGAATTGTCGTGGTTTTTATGCCAATGATCTGAGGGTTTTGTGCGAGTAGCAAAAAAATCTCTATCAACGCATAAGGTGAGCGGTCAAAAATATCTTCTGACTTAGCTTCAATATAGCCGTGATTAATTTGGAATCGTTTACCTAGTTCTTGGACACTGTCATCACTCTCGGGGTTTAGATAAAACTCATCAAAGTACTGAAGTATCACGTCAGTAAGTTCGGCTAAACCCAATACGATGCGATAGTAGCGTTGCATCATTTTCTCGACACCGAGCTTTTGCTCGTCATCTTCAAAGCCGAGTATTTCTGCAAGCTTGCGCTGGTGTTCAAATAGCAGTCGGTTTTCGTTGCGGTCGGCAATCATCTGCAGGCCATAACGAAGGGTAAGAAGAAAGGTCTCGCCGCTGACTAGCATGCGGAATTCTTCGTCTGTCAAAAAGTGGTAGCGTGAGCGTGTGCTGGGAGCTTCAGCACCAAAGTGGCGCTTAGATATCCAGGTAATGGTCTGAATATCTCGTAAGGTGCCAGGGGAAGATTTCAGATTTGGTTCGAGGTTGTATTCGGTGCCGCTATATTTCAGGTGGCGTGCACTTTGTTCTTCGCGTTTAGCTAGAAAGTAGGCTTTAGAGGTATAAACTGCGTCGGAATAGACCTTGTCTGAAATAATGCTCAGAAGTTCGGGGTCACCATCGATAGTGCGCGTTTCCAATAGGTTGGTCGCAATGGTGACATCGCTTTTAGCGGCTTCAATACATTCATCAATCGTTCTAACGCTATGGCCGATGTCTAGCTTCAGGTCCCATAATAGTGTGATAAAGTCAGACAGTTTGGTGCCCAGCTGATCATTAATTTCATTCCTTACCAGGATGAGTAAGTCAATGTCTGAATGTGGTTGCAGCTCGCCTCGGCCATAACCGCCAACAGCAATAAGGCTAACATGTTGGTCGAACCCGAAGCGTGCCCATAAACCTTTAAGAATATAATCCATGAGTTTGGATTTAACTTCGATAAGCTGACGGATATCTTCATTTGCCAGATACAGCCGATCAAGGACTTGCTTACTATCTTCCAGGATTGTCCGAACATTCAGGGCTGGTTGTGAGCAAGTACTTAAGTCAGAGACTAATGTTTGCATGTCCAGGCTAGATGCGTGGGTGAACTTTTCGAAGAGCGAGCTGTGTTGCGTCATAGTTTTATCGGCTTGTGCTTAACTTAGCAGACCTTCCTCTTCCTTACGTAAGGTCAGTATTTCACAACCGTCTGAGGTAACTAGCAAAGTGTGCTCCCATTGCGCAGAAAGCTTGTGATCTTTGGTCACGACTGTCCACTCATCTGGTAAGAGTTTGCAGTGGCGTTTGCCTTGGTTAATCATTGGCTCGATAGTAAAGGTCATGCCTTCTTTTAGCTCAAGGCCGGTGCCTGGTTTACCATAATGCATGACCTGCGGCTCTTCATGGAAAACAGCACCAATACCATGGCCGCAATACTCGCGTACTACAGAATAGTAATTGTTTTCAGCATGCTTTTGAATAACAGCGCCAATATCGCCTAGTCTCGCACCCGGCTTAACAAGGGCAATGCCTTTGTATAAGCATTCTTGCGTAATTTTGCATAGCCTTTCGGCAGCAATGCTTCGCTTGCCAATGAAAAACATTTTACTGGTGTCACCGTGGTAGCCATCTTTAATGACAGTGATGTCGACATTTACTATGTCACCACTTTTTAGCACTTTCTTGTCGCTTGGAATACCGTGGCATATGACATGGTTGACCGAGGTGCAGATAGACTTTGGAAAGCCTTTATAATTAAGTGGTGCGGGAATGGCGTTTTGAGTATTAACGATGTAATCATGACATATCTTGTCTAGTTCACCGGTTGAAACGCCAGCAACAACGTGCTCTTCGATCATTTCCAGTACTTCGGCGGCGAGTCGCCCGGCAACCCGCATCTTTTCAATTTCTTCGTTGGACTTGATGGTAACTTTAGTATTCATAACTCGAAAAGAGAGCCTTTTGTCTAGGGGTTGTTATGGTGTCGGGAGAGCATTATAGCGCCATTTGCGACACAGACTTTTATCAAAAATGCGCCGCATTCTACCTCGAAAGGTGAGTTAATTGAATAATTATTGTTATTTGCTGGTGGCTGCTCGATTTATATTGTTAAAGGTTAAACGTAGAATTGAGTGGCCTGGCCTGCTATAAATGTAGGAATGCGCTTTTTATTTTGAAGTGGATATGGTATAAAGCGCACGCAAATTTCGGGAACTCACATCCAGCAGGGTGTCGGTAATCTCGATTGACTTAAATCCGCACACGTTTCGACACATTGATCTGGGTGCTGTGTTCTGCTTCTGCTACGGTGGTTTTGGTTCATGGTTGATTAATGGGACTCGTGGAGGTCTAACCCAAACATATTAAAGGAAAAGAACATGGCATCAGTATCTATGCGTGACCTGCTTAAAGCAGGTGTACACTTTGGTCACCAAACTCGTTACTGGAACCCTAAAATGGGTAAGTACATCTTTGGTGCTCGTAACAAAATTCACATCATTAACCTGGAGCAAACAGTTCCTGCGTTTAATGAATCTTTAGCTTTCGTTAAAAAGCTGTCAGAAGGTAAGAACAAGGTATTGTTCGTTGGTACTAAGCGTGCTGCTGGCAAGATTGTTAAAGAAGAGGCAAGCCGCGCTGGTATGCCTTACGTAAACCACCGTTGGTTGGGTGGTATGTTGACTAACTACAAAACGATTCGTCAGAGCATTCGTCGTTTCCGCGATCTTGAGACTCAAAGCACTGATGGTACTTTTGATAAGTTGACTAAAAAAGAATCTTTGATGCTGACTCGCGAAATGCAGAAGCTAGAGCGTAGTATTGGTGGTATCAAGGATATGGGTGGTCTACCTGACGCATTGGTTGTGATCGATGTTGATCACGAGCGTATTGCGATCAAAGAAGCTAACAAATTAGGTATCCCTGTTATCGGTATCGTTGATACAAACAGTGATCCAGATGGTGTTGATTACGTTATCCCTGGTAACGATGATGCGATCAGAGCTATTCAGATTTATGCAAAAGCTTTTGCTGATGCAGTGCTTGAAGGTTCTTCAAAAGGTGGTGAGTACGTTGAAGTGGCGGAAGAGTCAGCGGCATCTGAAGAAGGCGAAAAAGCAGCAGAGTAATCTTTCTGTAAGCGTTTTCTTATAAAGTGCTCAAGGGTCGGTTTTCCGGCCCTTGTTTTCATTCGTTATTAATAATGCTTCGGTTCTTATTTGGTTGAAGGTGTGTTCCGCTTGCGAACATTTTAGCGCCTTTTGGGCTCAGGTAATGGAAGCAAATTTTTTAATTTTACAGCCGCTTGGGTTGTAACGGTAAAGAGGAATTGACATGGCCGCTATTAGCGCATCAATGGTAAAAGAACTTCGTGAGCGTACAGGTCTTGGTATGCTTGAGTGTAAAAAAGCACTTGCTGAAGTAGACGGTGATATCGAAAAGGCAATTGAAGAGTTGCGTAAGAAAAGTGGTATGAAGGCAGCTAAGAAAGCTGGCCGTACAGCTGCTGAAGGTGTGGTTGTGGCTAAAGTATCTGCTGACAACACTTCTGCAATGTTAGTTGAAATTAACTCTGAGACTGACTTTGCTGCTAAGAACGAAGGTTTCCTTGCGTTTGCAAATAACGTAGCAGGCGCTGCATTTGAAGCAGGTTCTACTGATGTTGCTGGTCTTCTTGATTCAGAGCGTGAAGCTTTGGTTCAGAAAATTGGTGAGAACATTTCTCCTCGTCGTGCTGTTAAGTCTGAAGGTGAAGTTGTGGGTGCTTATGTTCACTCTAACAATCGAATTGCTTCGATTGTTGCGCTTAAAGGTGGTACGCCTGAGTTGGCAAGAGATATCGCTATGCATGCAACAGCGGTTAATCCTCGTGTTCTTAACCCTGAAGATATGCCTGAAGAAGAGTTGAATAAAGAGAAGGATATCATTAAGGCTCAGCCTGATATGGAAGGTAAGCCAGATGCGATCGTCGAGAAAATGATGGGTGGTCGTATTAAGAAATTCCTTAAGGAAAACAGCTTGGTTGAGCAGCCTTTCGTTAAGAATCCTGAAGTTACAGTTGGCCAGTTGGCTAAAGATGGCGGTGCAGAAGTTGTTTCTTTTGTCCGTATCGAAGTAGGTGAAGGTATTGAGGTTGAAGAGGCTGACTTCGCTGCAGAGGTTGCGGCTCAGCTTAAAGGCTAATTTAGTCTGTTTACATGGGTTTGTTAACAGGTAAATGTTGAAAAGATAGTTCCACTTTTTACCAATCCTGATACAATTCCCAACCGTGCCGTATAAGAAGGGTGATATAACCATTTTTCTTATGCGGCATTATTGTATCTGGCAATTGGTTTTTATCTTAAAGTTGTCTGGGGAGTACTTGCTCATCTGGAAAGACTGTTTTTAGTGGGGGCGACTCCCCCGAAATTAAGATACGTCATATGCATATTAAGCAGGTTCTTAACCTGTATTTGTTAACTACGCTTTAAATGCCGAGAGTGATTCATGCCTGTAAATCTCCAGCCAAAATATAAACGAATTCTTCTAAAACTTAGTGGTGAAGCTCTAATGGGCGATGAGGACTTTGGGATCGATCCAAAAGTACTTGATCGCATGGCTTTAGAAATTGGTCAGCTGATTGGTATAGGTGTTCAGGTTGGCATGGTCATAGGTGGTGGTAACTTGTTTAGAGGTGCTGCCCTAAGCCAGGCTGGAATGGATCGTGTTACTGGTGATCATATGGGTATGCTGGCTACGGTTATGAATGCCTTGGCGATGCGTGACGCATTAGAACGATCCAATATATCAACGCGTGTTATGTCAGCTATCCCGATGAGTGGTGTTGTTGAGCATTACGATCGGCGCAGAGCGGTTAGAGATCTTAAAGATGGTGATGTTGTAATATTCAGCGCAGGAACGGGTAACCCTTTCTTTACAACTGACTCTGCTGCATGTCTACGAGGTATTGAGATTGATGCTGATGTTGTATTGAAGGCAACAAAAGTAGATGGTGTCTACAACGCTGACCCGATGAAAGATCCGACAGCCGTGAAGTATGATGCTTTGAGTTATGATGAAGTCTTGGATAAAAAGTTAGGTGTAATGGATCTAACGGCAATTTGTTTGTGCCGTGATCACAATATGCCTGTTAGAGTATTTGATATGAATAAGCCTGGGGTTTTGCGCAGTATTGTAGTGGGTGAATCCGAGGGTACATTGATCGAGGCAGCTGCCGACGAATAAGATCGAGCCAGTTATATAAAGAATAAAGGAAAGATATATGTTAGATGAAATTAAACAAGATGCTGAAGAGCGTATGGCA
>NZ_LWGE01001055.1:0-3655 GCF_001635315.1 Oleiphilus sp. HI0123 | reverse complement strand
CACCAAGCCTTTAGGAGGCTGGCGCAGATTATATGCCCTGATCATAGCTCGACTAACCAAGTCAGTAGTCATACGCTTATCAATCTGCCAGCCAACGATTCGGCGTGAAAATAAATCCATGACGATCGCGAGATACATCCAGCCTTCGCCTGTTTTCAGATAAGTCACATCGCCAGCCAAGATTTGATTTGGCCCAACCGGATTAAAGTTCTGGTTCAGCAAGTTATCTGCAACAGCATCACTGTGTTTACGCTTAGTTGTTGCCTTGTATGCAATGCGTTGCGTAACGACCAATCCAAGCTTAGCCATTAATTTTTGAGCGCTGTATTCAGTAATATCAAAGCCCTCTCTGCACAATCGTTTCCGCAGTTCTCTATAACCCAAACTACTTCGGCTTTTCTCGAAGATAGTTTTAGCTCTGCTATACAAATGTAACTGCTTTGGCGTAATAGATTTAGTTGGCCGTTTGAGCCAAGCATAATAAGCTGAGCGGCTAACACCCATTGCTTTGCAAAGTTTGATAACAGGATATGCTGAGGAAAGTTGTTGAATGGTTTGAAACCTTACTTGGTTTCCTTCAGCAGGAGGGCGCTGGCCTTTTTTAAAATCTCCTTTTCCATCTTCAGCTCTTTATTTTCCTTTCGGAGCCGAAGCAATTCAGCACGCTCATCTGTATTTAAGCCAGTACCAGATTGTTCCGCATCAAACTTGGCTTTCCAGTTGTAGAGCAACTTATCTGTAATACCCAATGAAGCAGCCGCTTTAGGAACGCTATAGCCTTGCTCGGTGACCAGGGCAACCGCTTCTTGTTTAAACTCTGTTGTATAACTTCTGTTCTTTCGTTTTGTCATTTAACACCTCAATAATTGGATTATATTCCTTATTGAAGTGTCCTGTTTGATTAAAGCAGATCATTGCGAGGGGGCGTGTTTTGGATCGTCACAATGGCGAATACTGCTACAGGCAAATCGACAATAAAGCGCAGTGTTGCAATCGACAATAACTGAAAGTCGAATAACGGCCACTCAAAAAAATTATCAAGAGGAAGTGCTTGAATAACCATAGCGGGTTAAAATAGAGTTTGGTGAGTAAGGCCTTCGCAATAGCCTGCTTCAAAGCACCAAAGTGTTTTTTCTTAAGGTGGCACACAGCGGTTCAGTTTAGTCTCTTTTCCGTTTATTAGGACGTACGTGACGGTGAAGAATCCTGCTGTTTTCTTGTCTGACGAAGGTTCGTTTACGAAAAGCCCATAATTCGCGGCGAGCAATTTTTCCCGTTTCTTTAATATCGACAATTGGTTTTGGATACGTGGTTCCCAGAGATAGGTCATACAATGTTTCTTCCATAGGAGTCATCATCCACGGCGTGTGAATCAGCTCGTTTGGGAGTTTAGCCAATTCCGGTAGCCACATTCTGATAAACTCACCATTAGGGTCATGCTCTAGACTTTGTTTCACTGGATTGTAAATTCGAATGGTATTTGTGCCTGTGACGCCAGCCTGCATCTGAAACTGCGCATAGTGAATACCGGGCTCGAAGTCCAAAAAAAGCTTGGCTAGATAATGTACACCTTGCCGCCAATCCTGCAGCAAATGATGACAAAAAAAGCTGACGAGCATGGATCGCATTCGAAAGTTCAAATAACCCGTTTCGATTAAACATCGCATGCATGCATCAACAATGGGGTAGCCCGTTTTTCCATCTTGCCAAGCTTGGCGATGGCAAAGGGAATCATTGTCTTCTCGATAGCTGAATAACGCGTAAGCGCGATTGACAGGTCTTTCTTCCATTTCATGTTCACTTTCAAACTTTTGGATAAAATGGCAGTGCCAATGCAAACGTGAACACAAGGTATTCGCCGTTTTACGCCACCCCTGTTCGCGACGATGAAGTAAGGTTCGCTGATAAAACTGCCGCAGGCTAATATTTCCCCAAGCCAGGTAAGGAGACATGCGGGAACAGCTCTTTCGGCTTTCAAGTGGTTTTGATATTTTATAGGCATAGTCTTGACCTCTTGATCTAAAAAAAGAAGCGAGTGTTCTCTCAGCCCATTTTTCACCCCCATGTTGCATCCTAGGATGCGTTTCAAGCCAAGAAGGCTCCATTGCATCATTCGGATGATGATGTGCTAGAGAAATAAGGTTAGCGCCTCGAAGGTCGGGATTGTCTAAACCCATGCGCATGATACTGTGCCAGTGCTTGTCCCAATTGCTTCGGTGGGTCAGCCCTCGAATGACTCCGCCCGTTGGGCTTTCTTGCCAGTCTATTTGGTGTTTGGCTAGCCAATCAGCTATTTCCTTATCGCGCTCATAGGTAGCACGTATACCGGTCTCTTCATAGCTGAATAATCGATTGATTGTGAAATGGCTATGGATTTCCTCTAACGCCTTAAGAACCTTGCCCCGAAAGCAATGGATCTGCGTGTTAAAGGCCTTGAGTTGACGATTCAAATCGGCTAAAGACTGGCAAATAAAACGCCAATGGCGCACGTCGTAGTGAGGGTCTTGTATTAGCAGATCTTCGAAGATATAGATCAGTAAGGTGGGATTTTTGCCTGCACAAGCTTCCTTCAGGGGAGTATGATCACGTAACCTGAGATCACGCTTAAACCATACAACGTTAATGCCCTGGTTTTGAGTTGGTTGTTTGGTTCGTAAGTCGCTGATTTGTTGATGTAAACCTTGAGCTGACATGAATTCTATTCAATCCTAACTATGATGTTTGTTACGTTTACGTTTGGAAGGGGGAAAAAGATCACCTACAGAGTGATCTATTCCACGGGGTAAACGTACATTTACTAAATGATGAAAAGCCTCTAACGGTAATGAGTCTAAAAAAGTAGACGCGTGCTGAGGAGAAGGGGCTGAATGTCTTTCTGTCGGAGGAAAAGGCGTGTTGTTTGTAAGCCCAGTGCTTGTAAGACTAAGGTCTTGTTTTTACGGAGAAGATAACGGGGAAATAGACGATGTTTACCATTAAGGCATTGATTCAATTTAGTATGATACTTTTCAGTGTGTTAGCGGTGGGGTGCAGCACGGGAAGCTGGCGAGAAGCGTCTAGAGACTCTTCCGGGCTCGCCCCTTTGTCTACCGAAACTCCCGAAGCGGTTATTCAGGTATATGGTGCCGATGCATGGGGGTGGCGAGGTTGGTTTGCGATACATACTTGGATTGCGGTGAAAGCAAGAGATGCTTCTGAATATACCGTTCTTGAAGTGATAGGTTGGCGTGCCAAACGAGGACTGTCTGTGTTGAGAGTCGAGAATGATATTCCTGATAGGTATTGGTTTGGTAGTCAGCCCCAAATTCTTTTGGATAAGCGAGGTGACGAAGCAGAAGAGTTGATCGAAGAAATAGTTGCTTTAGCTGAACGTTACCCCTGGGCTAACGAGTATAAAGTTTTTCCTGGCCCGAACAGCAACACCTTTCCAGCTTGGATAGCAGCGCAGGTGCCCGAACTGGGCTTGGAGCTTCCCTTTAGTGCTATTGGCAGTGGTTACGTAGATTAACAGGGCGAAGAGTTTATGACTGAATATCAACCTATGACTTTGTTGATGAACGCTAGGCAAGAGGCCAAGCAAAACCAGGACCCCAGTGCTAAATATTGCACACTCGCGACACTCGAGCAAAATGATGCGTCTCAACCAAGAATGCGC
>NZ_LWGE01001054.1:0-4212 GCF_001635315.1 Oleiphilus sp. HI0123 | reverse complement strand
GAACCCATGGACTTCATGGCCAAGCTGGCTGCACTGGTACCCAAGCCGCGCGTCAACCTCACCCGATTCCACGGAGTCTTCGCACCGAACAGCAAACACCGTGTTCAGGTCACACCGGCTAAACGCGGAAAAAAGCCTGACAAACTAGAAGCAGCCGATACTGACTGGCTCGATAAGACCCCTGAAGAGCGGCACCATGCCATGACATGGATGCAGCGACTTAAGCGAGTCTTCAATATTGATATTGAGGTTTGCGAGCACTGTGGAGGGCATGTCAAAGTGATTGCCAGCATTGAGGATCCGGACATAATCGAGCAGATTCTTAAACATCTCAAACAGAAGGCGGCCAAAGCCGATACTAACCATCACACCCAGCCGCCAGAGCGAGCCCCACCACTGACTCCCAGCCTGTTCGGCCCATCGCAGACTCGTTTATTTAATTGACGCTCCTAAGCTCTCAATCCATGTACTGTCAGCCTTTGCGGCAGGCCGGTGGGGCAACTGTCGGCTAAAGATCCATTCGCCAGGCACTTTTCGGTCAAATCGACCAAAATACGACCTTCTTTGGGCGCTGTGAAGCTAAATTCCGGGGCTTAGGCAATAAAAATGAGCAGCAATTTCGGGTATGCTACTTCATCCGAAGGGTGAAAAGGTGCTTTAAACGTCCTATACGCCCGACCATTCGTGGTTCTGAAGCGGGCAGTAAAAAGCGCTATGCCGGTATGGTTGTTAAAAATCAACAACCGGAAATGGTCTTTAAAGGGTTGGAAACGGTTCGCACTGATTGGACAGACGTGGCGAGAGACTTTCAAAAGAATCTTTACCAAATCGTCTTTGATGATCGCGACCCAAGCCAATTTATCAAAGACACCGTGGCGGCCACACTGAATGGAGAACGGGATAATCAGCTGGTTTATCGAAAACGCCTTAGAAGACCGCTCAGAGAGTACGTTAAAAACGTTCCACCCCATGCTCGATCTGCCAAAATAGCCGACGAAAAGAACAAAGCGCTTGGCAAGCCACTACAGTATCAACACAAAGGCTGGATCAACTATATCATCACCCTGAACGGGCCTGAGCCTTTGGACTATCTTGAATCAGACATTGATTACCAACACTACATTGAGAAACAGCTAAAGCCCATCGCGGAAGGCATTCTGCCCTTTATCGGGATGGACTTTGATCGCCTAATAGATAATCAAATGGCCTTATTCTAGGGAACCTAGAAGTAAGTTCCTTAAGGCTCAATGATATTAAAGACACCTCTCGGCTTCTCAAACAACCTGAAGAAACTCACTAAATCCAGCTTACTACCCTCCACCGTCAAATCATCCGAGAACAGGGTTTCTTTGATCCCAGCCTGATCAGTGGCCATTTTGAGAAATAACTCATGAGTCACCTTAAGTGTGGCATCCGCATCACTGACAGGTTCAATTTGTTCAAAATGCAGAACGGCATTTTCAATCCACAAATAGAAATTTACCTGCCTGTCAGTGAAGGTGATATTGATCTTATGATGGCTATCAAAAGCTTCCGGGCCAATTAAACGGGCAGCCATTGATATAAAGAAGTTCTCAAGAGGTGCCTCTCTCAGAACCCCCTCCATCATTGCCACATCAACGCCTTTATCCGGGCCACCATGTCTCAGCTCATAAGCCCCCGTAAGATAATTATCTCGCCAAGGCGCTGATTCCGATTGGTATCCCAATTGATCATAAGCTTTAGCAAGGAGCTCTCGGGCCTTATCGTTGCCAGGGTCAGCAAAGACCAATTTATTCAAAAGTTCGGCTACCCAACGATATTCACCCTGGTCAAAAGCCGATTGAGCAGCAAGTAGAACCCTCTCAGCCCCTCCCATTAAGGCTATGTATTTATCCGCAGATTCTTCCGGAGGAAGCGGATTAAGATTCGCAGGGTTTCCGTCATACCAGCCTAAATACCACTGATAAACCGCTTTTGCATTATGTTTTACCGTTCCATAGTAACCACGGTTGGAAAAGTTACTGGCCAAACTCGGAGGCAACTCAATCTGTTCGGCTATCTCCGTTGGCGTATACCCTGCATTTAATAAACGCACCGACTGATCATGGATATATTTATAAGTATCCCGTTGAGCTTTAAGAAATGTCACCAGTTTTTCACTGCCCCATATCGGCCAGTGGTGACTGCCAAAATAGAGGTCACTTTTCTCTGCGTATTGAATGGCATCATGAATATAACCGCTCCACTTCAAAGCATCGCGCACTTTAGCCCCTCTCAAGGTATATAGGTTGTGGAGATTACGCGAAACCAATTCAGCGCCACACCAGGCTCGGAACTCAGGAAGATAGAAAGTAAATTCTGCAGGTGCTTCTGAACCGGATACCACCTGAAATTCAAATGTCACGCCGTCGATCTCATGACGTTCACCACTCTCGGAAATCAGCACATTGGGTTCTAAGATAGTGAACTGACCAAACGCAGGTTCCTTACCTAAGCCAGAGCCCACATGCCCTCTTTCAGATTTAGGTAATCGCTTTCCGTACATGTACATAGAGCGACGTCCCATTGCCATGCCTGCCACCACATTTTCACTGGTGGCCTCTTCCATAAAGCCTTCTGGCGCGATCACTTTAAGTTGCTGTTGGCTGACTTGTTCTGGAGAGGCAATGCCATGGGCACCGCCAAAGTGATCAATATGAGAATGGGTGAACAAAATGGCGCTAACGGGTCTTTTTCCTAATTGATCATTTACCAGTTTCATTGCCACGCGTGCCGTTTCCACTGTGGTTAACGGGTCTATCACGATCCAGCCCGTCTCTCCACGAATCACGGTCATATTGGCCAGATCGAAACCACGAACCTGATATATCCCCTCTGATAACTGATACAAACCATGCCTGTTGTTGAGTCCCGCCTGCCGCCAAAGACTAGGATTTACAGTTGCAGGAGCTTGTCCTTGTATGAACTCATAGGCCTTTGTGTTCCAGGCCAATTTTCCGGAGGCGGATACTTGAAGGCCTTCTACCGTGGCTATGAAGCCTCGTTTGGATTGTGCGATATCTTCAGAATCTTTGAGGGGAAGTTGCGCTTCGACAGCCTGATTCATTTTTTGTGTTATCTGGGTGGCGGGGGAAAAACCTTCGACCGAACCTATGCCATCAACAGTTTCTGTCTGAGATTGAGTACATCCAGTAATCAAAACCGCAATTAACAGAACCCATGTCCCGTGCTTAAACATAATCTCGAAACTCCCTGTAAAGCGCATGCGTCAGCGCATTGAAAAACCTTGTAAGATCAACTACTTTTAATAGCTATCAACAATAGCTGACCTAGGCACTTAAAAATAGATTTGAAAACTAGGGAACCTCTGAATATTTTAAATCATTTGTATTGCATGAGCAAGGATAGTCGGCAAAACAGGATGTACTTCTACGGAGTTGAAACGCTCAAAGAAGCTGAAGAGTTCGAGCCCTTACCAAGAGATGAGTATGACAAGCTGTTTCAGGCACCAAAAGAGCCTGATTCGTCAAAAGACCTTCAAAGCAATACGCAAAACGACAAGCCTAAGCAGTCATAACATGGCCTCCGTAATAAGCTAAGCATAGTAAAGACATGAGTAAGACTTCTGACAACGCAACTGAAAACGACACTGTAGTCGACCAAGGCCAGCCTCTAATCAGCCATCTGATAGAATTGCGCACACGCCTCCTGCGTTCTGTGCTTTGCGTTATATTGATCTTCGCAGGCCTTTACTATTTTGCCAACGATATCTACCTGATTGTCTCAGAGCCACTTAGGGTCTTTTTACCCGAAGGTAGCACCATGATCGCGACCGATGTCGCATCACCCTTCTTTACCCCCTTCAAACTGGCACTAATGACGGCACTGTTTATATCAATGCCTTATGTGCTCTTTCAAATATGGGGTTTTATCGCACCTGCACTCTATGAGAATGAAAAACGGCTCGCCTATCCTTTACTGCTATCGAGCATAATATTGTTCTATCTCGGCATGGCATTCGCTTACTTTGTCGTCTTTCCTTTGGTGTTTGGCTTTTTCACCAGTGCCGCACCTGAAGGCGTCACTGTAATGACCGATATCAGTCGCTATCTTGACTTCATTCTAAAGCTATTCTTCGCATTTGGTTTAGCCTTCGAAATCCCAATCGCAACCATTATTTTGGTTGCGGCAGGTATTACCAGCTCAGCTAGCCTAAGTGAAAAACGCCCT
>NZ_LWGE01001053.1:0-8316 GCF_001635315.1 Oleiphilus sp. HI0123 | reverse complement strand
AGGTGGTACCTTTTGCTAGCTACGTGGATGCAAGTGTCGATACTAGCCAGGACAGAGTGGCCGTTTATAGTAATGCCGTCAGTGATGTTTATGACCTATCTGGAAGCCAGCGCGTAATTAGTAGCTTGCTTTCTAGTATTACTGCCGGCGCAACAGCCGGTGCTTTGACGATTAACTTACAATCAAGCCATCAATTTGTCAGTGACTCCCCAACTAAGCGTTTGTTTATTAGTCAGGACCCCGTGATGTTTTGTTTTAGCGGTGGCTTTCTCTATCGTTATTTTGATTATGGCTTTGATTCGACCCCTGATACCAACAAGCAAAATGTCATGGCAAATGGTGCGAATTTAGGTAGCTTTGCTTATACAGACGCCAGCCTGACTCGTAATGCTGTGGTAAATATTGCTTACAGTGTTACAGGTAGTAATGGTGAACTCCAGGCCGTAAATCAAGAGGTGCAAATTCGCAATGTACCCTAGGCAACTCCACTTTAGACAACTACACCTTAAGCAGCGAGGTATTGGACTTCCTGCGACAATATTTTTGATCGTTATTCTTGCTTTGATCGTTTTGGCAATGAGTGATCTGGCTGAAGATTCCAGTATGGGCTTTGCTCAAGACTTTGAATCTACACGAGCCTTTTACGCGGCGGAAAGCGGTGCTCAGATAGCGCTAAACAGAGTGTTCGTTGGCGGGACAACTTGTAATGATGCAATGGGGTATCTGGACTTTGATGCAGGAGGGAGTAACCCTGGCTTGGATAACTGCATTGCACAACTGATTTGCCGAATTGATACGGTGGCAGGTACAAATATATGACATTTACAAGCACAGCGACCTGTGGAAGTGGTTTGGACCAGGCGACTCGTTCGGTGCAGGTGAGGGCTCATGATTAATAAGGGTGTTTTGTTATTGTTCCGACTTATTACAAGTATATGTGTGATTGTCTGTCTGTTTACTTTCGCTAGTAGTGCTCATTCTGCAATTACTTTTGTAGCTAGTACGACTGAAGATGGCAATAACGATGATGTCACTCTTACTGTACCAGCGAGTGCTGAAGAAAATGATTTGTTATTGGTGCAGATTACTATCCGAAACAGAAGTGGTAGTGATGGGGTGACAGCGCCAGCTGGTTGGACTCAGATTAGCTCTCAAGACAGAGACGATGATGTACTCCAATCATTGTACTATCGCCTGGCTACGTCTGGCGACGCTGGGACCGGGTATAACTTTGATTTTGATGGCAATCGGAATCGGCGGTATATAGGTGGTATGTCTGTCTTTCGAGGTGTCGATACCTCCACACCAATAGATGATGAAGATTCTAGCGTAGGTATGAGTTGGTCCAGTGTGACAGCACCGTCGGTCAATACTTCAGGCTCGGGGGGAATGCTGGTGGCATTTTATACGCTTGAAGCCGGAGACGCAGCGTTTTCCGCACCTGTCGGTATGACTGAAATGTACGATATTGAGGAACATAAGGGTAATGACGGAATAACAACAATGGCCGCATATGAGCTTCGACCTACGGCAGGTGCATCGGGTGATCGAGTCGCGACGGCGTCAACAATTTTTGATGATGCCATTGGTCACTTAATTGCTTTGAGAGAAGGGGCGAGTGGTGTATTGAATGTTGATAGTGTCCATGGTGCCTGTGGTGTTGATAATCTCTTGGTAGTCGAATTCGACAATACCATTGATAGTGATGCCTTAGATACTAGCTACTACTCCTTAAATGCAGCGACGATTAGTAGTGTTAGTCAGCAAAGTGACACAACGGTTGTATTGCAGGTAACAGGAATTGTAGCGGGCCAGGCATATACCTTGACGGTGGATGGTACTGATCACAGCGTTGATTTCTCTGGTTTAACTGGTCATTACTTTGATCAACGTAACGGAAGTGGAACCAAGGTTTCTCAGCCTTCAGGTTTATTTACCGGTACGGAATATCTGCGTAAAGATAGCCAAGTGGATTTTGGTTGGGGCTCAGGAACGCCGACTATTTTCCCTAGTACCTCTGGAAATAATGAGCGTTTCAGTATTCGTTGGAATGGCTATGTGGTACCGACACAAACAGGTAGTTATGAGTTCCGGCTGTATTCAGATGATGGTGTACGCTTAGACCTTGAAGGTAGTGAGATTATTAATGACTGGAGCCTTCATGGACCGCGTTATTCGAGCACTTCTGCGGCGCAATCATTAAATTCTGGGCAGGGCTATATCGTTCAGATGGAGCACTTTGAGCATACTGGTCAAGCTTATGCTCGTTTGCAATGGCGCCGTGACGGTGGCAGTTGGGAAGCTATTCCAAGTGCAGCTTTGAGTTCATGTGCGGTCACAGGTGAGCTACCTGAACCTGTCGCAGAATTTCGAATGGACGAGACGGCTTGGTCTGGCTCATCAGGCGATGTGGTGGATAGCTCTGCCAGCCCTAGTAATGGAAGTTCTCAAAATGGCTTAGACACGACGAGTACAGCACACCTTTGCCGAGCAGGCGATTTTGATGGAGTTGATGACTACATTGAAAGCTCTGAAGTGGGGGCAACTCTAACGGGGACTTCTTCTCTGAGCTTTTGGATTAAGACCACACAAGTTGGAAATAATACTGGATGGCAGGCGCCCGGTATTGCCGGGGTGGAAGAGTCGGGTGGCTCGGACGATATCTTTTGGGGCTGGATCGATGCCTCGGGCCATATTGGCTTATCGGTTGGTAATGATTACTCGTCAAAGTCCTCAGGTGTGATCAATGATGATAGCTTTCATCATGTGGTGCTAACACGTGATGCCGGTAGTGGTGCGTATAAAATATATATTGATGGCGTGTTGGATCAAAGTGGCACCGCAGCAGCAGGTGTGATTGGCAACTCTTTCACGAGTATCGGCCGGATAGAAGATACAGGTGGTTCGCCAGAGTACTTTCAAGGTCAGCTAGATGAAGTCAAAATATACAACAGCGTTCTAAGTGATTCGCAAGTGAATGCCTTATATACCGAGACACGTTCATGTGGCGCCTATCAGCCTCTTGCTCACTTTGCCTTTGAGCAAAATAATTGGTCGGGCGCAGGCGTGTCGATCGAGGATTATTCGGGTAACGGTAATGCGGGATTAAGTGTCGGTAGTGCAGAGTCCCATGCCAGCGGCCAGGTTTGTAAAGGTAGTTTTATTCCCGACAACTCAAATTCAGCAACGATTGATGCCATTGACTCACAGCTGGACTTGGACACAGACGTAGGTAGTCAAGGGACTATTGTGCTTTGGTATCGAGCTGAAGAGAACTGGGTGGGGAGTGGAGATAAGACCTTAATTGATGCAACTACCGATGTCATAGGAAATTCTAACGATAAGTATTTCTTCTTGGCAAAATTAAATGATGGTCGCTTACGATTTGCCTTGGAAGATAGCGCGGATCTTGATTTCAACTTATACACAAGTGCTAACTCAGTTGTTGCGGGAACGTGGGTTCATCTTGGCGTAACCTGGGACTTATCTGCCGATGAATTGCATATATATGTTGATGGAAGCTCTGCTGCCTCATCGTCAATTTCATCTAACGGCACTATGGGTGATGTAGGAAATATCTTCTTCGGGGACAATTCATCTACTTATCTAACACCAGGCGCTTCAGCTTATGGCCGTTTGGATGAGATTAAAGTTTACGATAGCGTGCTGACTGAAGCAGAAATTGGAACGGCTATGGGGGACTCTCATGCTTGTAGCTCGTGTTCTTTAGGTAGTTTTTCGATTACTCAGCCTGACTATGGGTTAGCCTGCCCGAGTTCCAGAGCTGAAGTGAGTATTCAAGCTGTATGTGCGGATGGTGTTACTGATAAAACTGACTATGTTGGTACGATTGGTTTAAGTACCAATGATGATTCAAATAGCGAGTTTTATGATGCTGCTAGCGGTGGTTCCTCCATATCGGGTCTCACTCTGGATGGCTCTGAAAGCGGTGCAGCAACGGTCTTTTTATTCCATGAGAGGGCGGTTGATGGTGTGGTCGTGACCGCCGAAGATACTGCAGAGAGTGTAAGCTCTACCGCAACGCCGGGTACAAACTTTAGTGCTTACGGATTTGTTGCGACCAACCCGGCCTCTTTTGTTTGTGGTAATTCTGAATCGATGACATTAACCGCTGTCGGTCAAACTCAACCAAGTGGTAGTGCTTGTTCAGTGTTGACTGATTTTGACGGGAGTAAAGACTTAAAAGCATGGTTTGAGGTGAATTATCAATCTGATGAGTCACCCGCTATTGCAGATACGGCCAGGACTTCCCTAAGCCTTAATAACACGCTTATCGCTAACAGTTTACCTGCTAGTGATAATCTGACTTTAGATTTTGATCAAGGTGTAGCAGATCTTGACGTTAGGCATTTAGATGCTGGACAAATATTGTCTATTAACTTTGAACATGAGGATGGGCTCAGTGAAACGCCACTTATGCAAGGTCTTATGTCTAATGCCTTTGTTGTCTCTCCTTCCTTGATTGAGTCGACTGTACCGAGCGCGCCAAGTTGTTCTTCTCCTTTTGGATCTTGCAGTGAGTTTGCAACGGTCGGTGATAATTTTACTCAGCAGCTTAGAGCTGTCTGCGCGGATGCAAGCGCAACAACGGCTGAGAGCTATATCAGTCCTTCGCCAATATCGTTGCGTAGTAATCTTATTGCACCGCTAAGTGGTGTTAATGCCAATGTTGCCGAGAGCGATGTGGCCTTTACATTGGCAGATGATGGTGTTGTGTCGGTGACGCAACAAATAGATGAGGTGGGGGTTTTCACTATGGAAGCCTATGCCGTGCCCGATTATGCGGGTGAAGTCGTCAGCGGTGGTACAAGTGGTAATGTTGGTCGGTTTATCCCTGATCGTTTTGATGTGAGCTTTTCCGTCACAGGAGGAAATTTTGCCCCAGCGTGTAATGTCGTTGGACTATCGCCCTTCACTTATATGAATCAGGCCTTTCAATGGAATACTGTCCCTGAATTGACGATAAGTGCTGTACGTGCTGATGGCACGATTACACAAAACTATGAAGGTGATTTTTGGCGCTTGGGTGCAAACCTGGAGCTAGATGAGTCTTGTGGTGGTAGTGTAGGCGTTAAGGGTTTTTGCTATACCGATAATGCAGCGACGGCGGCGACATTATCCTCGCCAGTTGGAGATATAAGTTATGGTGCGACAACAGATATTGATGGAACGCTTAGCTTACTTATCCACTCTAGTAACCCTAACTTCAGTTATGATCGACCTGCAGGGACCAATATCGTTCCTTTTGACGCAGATATTGATTTGGTCGTTACTTTGGAAGACGATGATGATGTGACAGGCACTAGTAATTTAGCAGCGCTTGGTTTCCAATTTAGCTCAGAATTACGGCAAGGACGGTGGAAAATGGAGAATGCCTATGGGCCTGATACTCAAGCGTTAAAAATGAAGGCTTACCCCCAATATTATTCTAGCGCCGGAACCTTTGTTGCCCATACTGATGATCAATGTACCGCAGTTGTTCCAACTGTTACACCTTTAGGTAGTGGTGCTACGAGCTTAGAAGATATTCTTGTGGGTTCAGAGTTAACTACCTTAAGTGTGAATGCTCCTCTCGATGATGCGCAAAATGAAAACTTTAGCTTCAGCGCTCCAGGAGTCGGCGGGGCTGGAAAAGTTCAAGTTAATCAGGACTTATCTGCATTGCCATGGTTGCGTTTTGACTGGGACGGAGATGGCGCTCTGGATGATGAGCACCCCTTTGTTGAGGCGCAGTTTGGTCAATATCGAGGCCACGACAGAATTATCTACTGGCGAGAAGTGAGTAACTGATTCTAGGTCGTGCTCCAAGGTTTGGGCATAGCGCGGGATGGAACCCGCTGCCTACAAAATATGAGAGTAATGCGGAGGGAGGGGCTTAATCCTCTTCCTCAGTACTCTCTTCAAAGCTCATATCAAGCTCTTTGATTTTACGGGTAAGCGTATTCCGGCCCCAGCCTAATAACTGGGAAGCATCTCTACGTCGTCCGCCAGTATGGTTCAATGCCGTATCGATCATAATACGCTCAAACTGGGGAACAGCTTGATCCAGAATGGCACTATTACCTTTTTTAAGTTCCTGGTCAGCCCACTTTCGCAAGGCTTCCTGCCAAGTACTTGCTGTTGGAGCAGTGTTATCTTCATCTAATAATTCTGGCGGCAGGTCTGATACATGAACCTCTCTACCACTAGCCATGACGGTTAACCAGCGACAGGTGTTTTCTAGCTGTCGAACATTACCTGGCCAGGGCATGGCACTTAAGTACTCTTCGGTCTCAGGGCGTAATTGCTTGATGTCGACCGAGAGCTCTTCAGCTGCTTTGCTTAAGAAGTAGTTCGCCAGGGTGGGGACGTCTTCACTTCGGTCGCATAGTTTAGGTAGGTGAACGCGAATAACGTTCAAACGGTGAAATAAATCTTCCCGGAAGCTACCTTCTTGAACCAGACCTTCAAGGTTTTGGTGGGTTGCAGCGATAATCCTAACGTTAACCTTAACGGGTGTGGTGCCACCGACTCGATAAAACTCACCATCAGCAAGTACACGTAATAGGCGGGTTTGCGTATCGGCAGGCATATCTCCGATTTCATCGAGGAAAAGTGTACCGCCATCAGCCTGTTCAAAGCGTCCGGTGCGCTGTCCTCCAGCACCTGTAAAGGCACCTTTCTCATGACCAAATAACTCAGACTCAATCAGGTCGTTGGGAATTGCAGCCATGTTTAAGGCAATAAATGGTAACTGTGCACGGGGGCTATGCTGATGCAAAGCACGAGCGACCAGTTCTTTACCTGTTCCTGATTCGCCATTGATCAGAACCGTTATATTTGACTGTGATAAGCGGCCGATAGCGCGAAACACTTCCTGCATCGCTGGAGCTTTACCAATGATTTCAGTATTTTCTTCATTGAGCTCCGGTGCATCAGGCATATTCTGTGCTTTTTGCTCTTGGGAGTGAGCAATGGCGCGTTTGATTAGTGCGACGGCATCATCTAGATCGAAGGGTTTGGGTAGGTAGTCGAAAGCGCCACTCTGATAGGAGGAAACAGCGCTGTCCAAGTCGGAATGAGCGGTCATAATAATGACCGGAACTGCCGGTACGCCACGATGCAAGTTATTAGCTTGAATCTTTTCAAGTAGTGCAAGCCCATCAATGCCAGGCATGCGAATATCACTGATAATCGCATCAGGGCTCTCGCTAGAAAGTCGCTCTACTACACCTTCACCGCTTTCAAAAGAGCGAAGCTCGTAGTCTTCTTTTGCTAGCGCTTTTTCAAGTACCCAGCGTATAGAGCGGTCATCATCAATGATCCATACAAGTGGCTTTGTTGTCATAGTGTTACTCCGAGATACTTGAAACGTTTGTTGGTTTAGGTGAGCGCGTGCTATCGATAGGGATATAAATAATGAAGTCGGTTTTACCTGGTTTGCTTTCGCACTCGACCAAGCCATCGTGCTTGGTAAATATGCTTTGCGTAATGGATAAGCCCAGACCTGTACCTTCTGCGCGCCCACTGATCATGGGGTAAAAAATATTCTGAATGGAATCCTTTGGTATACCTGGGCCGTTGTCGATAATATCAACCTTTAGTACCAGTCGATGTCGAGTATGACCAATAGTGAACTGCCTTAGAGTTCGCGTTCTCAAGACAATCTGAGGTGAAGGATTTTCGTCTTTTTGCTCAGACAGTGCTTGAAGTGCATTTTTCGCAATGTTCAGAAACGCTTGAATTAACTGACTTTTATCGCCCAGGAATTCAGGAATACTTGGGTCGTAGTCCCTGATAATATTAATTTTGCCTGCAGATTCGGCATGAATCAGGGTGTGAACTCTTTCAAGAATCTCGTGGATGTTTGTTTCACAACGCTTGAGGGCTTTATTAGAGCCGAGCATTCGATCTACCAGACTTCTCAGCCGGTCCGACTCACTCATTATAATTTGTGTGTATTCATGATGCTCTGGGTTGGTCAGCTCTGCATCAAGTAGCTGAGCGGCACCCCGAATTCCACCGAGAGGGTTCTTAACCTCATGAGCGAAGCCACGAACAAGGATTTGAGCTGTTTCCTGGTTCTCATGCAGCTGTTCTTCACGGCTGATCCGCTTCAAACGATCCTTTGCTTGCATTTCGATCAGCAGTAAATCCTGAGAATCTTGAGAGAACTTTGATGCCGAGCAGTCTGCAAGAAGCTCTTGGCCGTTGTGTAGAATAAACTCGCAGTCACGTTGAGTGTATGAGTGCCCGCCATCAATAATGGCCTGGAACTCGTCAAACAAAAGTTCTTCATGTTTAATAAAGAGGTGA
>NZ_LWGE01001052.1:0-6551 GCF_001635315.1 Oleiphilus sp. HI0123 | reverse complement strand
GAGCTACTCAGCAATGAAACTTATGCTTTAAATAATGACGGTGCGGTCGATATTTCAATGTTTAATTTTCCAGTATTTCACAGAGGTCAACTTCAAACTAATCTTTTATCTCAAATAAATAATTGTAGTATGCATCGGTGAGACCTCCATAGCAGTTTGGTTGTTAAGATGAACCACCTCAGCTGACCTAGACTTTTCAGAATTAATCAAAAATATAGTGAACAAAACGAATCCAACTAAAAATCTCATTCTTTTTTCACTCCATCTTATGTTCAGGTAATTGCTTTTAAGTTTTGGACCTTGATTATAAAGTCCAGATTATCAAACGAATGCCTGCGGAGATTAGTTTCAAGATGACTAATCCTCAACGTTAAAAACACGAAAACTTCACGTAATACCAATCCAATTTTTCAACTACGATTTCTCCCATAAATAAACTTGGCCGCATTTCGAAAGAATGTCGAGTCAGGTAGCGACAATAGTTCTTACTGTAGGAGCAATAGAATGCGTGGAGAATTAGTCTATCGGGATGGGAGTAACAACATACACAGTGATTTAATCTCTCGCGATGGTACAAAAAAAATTGTGGTCAGTCGTGACATTATAAAAATCGTATCAACAGTTACTAATGAGGTAATCAAAGAAAAAAGGGAAACCCGCGGTGACCCGAGAGCATTGGGGTTTAGTGATGATGGCGAAAAGGTACTTTATATCTCCTACCACCGTGGTGGGGCATTTGTAAGTACCTCGCTAACGGTTTGGGATTCTATGCTGAACAAATCGTGGGCGGTAGATGACCATCGTGTAAGATACATCACCAAAGTGTCTTGTAACGGTGACTTCAGTCTCATGGCCTTGTCGGGTGAATATGGTGTCAGCTTGGTCTATCCCTATGACAAAGGAAGAGTCTGGTATCGCACTCTTTGCTTTTTCTCTTCTATGGAAGATGCAGACATAGAATCTCTTTCTCTGGATGAGGAGAAAGGTATCGTTTGGGTGTCTCATCAGAAAGGTTTCGAGACTCTAACGATCCAGTATGGAGTGATTCAATCGAGATATCTATTACCTTCTGAAGTAGTCATGCAATAACCATTTAGAACCGTTCGGTCTCAACTTTGTATAACTTCCCATTTATTCAGTAACTTCAAATATTCCTTACAACGAGAATTTTATGAAAAAAGAAATTGTGTCAAAAGATGGTACGAAGAAATGTGTGCTCAAGGACCGCGAACTAGAAATTAGATTAACAGAGACTAATTCCGTGATAAAGCGAAAACGTGTCATAGATTATCACCTTCAACTAGTCGCCTTCAGCGCTGACAGTAAAAAGCTATTTTATCGTGATTATTGCCGTTATGCGTACACTAACCCTTCTGTATTCGTTTGGGATTTTACAAAAGAAAGGACCTGGCATGTATTCTCAGAGCACTGTCGAACAACTCATATTATAGGACTAGATTACAACGATGACCTTAGTTTGATTACGCTTGCTGACTATGACGGTGTTATTAGTCTTATCAGACCTTTTGAAAGGGCAACTGTATGGAATAACAGCTTATTTGCCAATAAAGTTAAATTACAGTCTTTGCACCTAAACGAAGAAAACGCAGTTGTTTGGGCAGCTTTTGAAAATGGTATGGCAGGGTTGTCGTTATATGATGGTGCTATACAAACAATTTTTAGATCGCCATCTGAGCTAGTTCAGTGATAGCGGTTAATTCTGGTTTTTAATAGAGCTGCGTATATTAAAATTATGATCAAAAAAAGTGGTGATCTTGGTGCATATCTCGGCCGTGTTATTCGCTTGCACCGTTAAAAAATCAAAAACTTCACGTTTTACCTTCTTTCAATTTCCCTCATTATTTTTCTCCTAAACCTAACCCGGTCTTGCTTAGTTAGTTGAAGTGATAAGGGTAGTATTAATTCCTATTTAAGACAGGAGCAACGCTATGAATGAAGGTCTTATTTCTCCAGATGGGACAAAAAAGTTCGTATTTGAGGAGCTGGATGAATACATATTGCAGATTCGATCAACAGACACTAACGAGTTGATTAAACAGCGGCGCGATACTGGTGGTTATCACATGCCGCGAGCTTTTAGTGCTGATGGCGAAAAGTTGCTTTATGTCACGCATTGCCGACATGGGTACCTTAATCCGTGTGTGACAGTTTGGGATTTTGTTAAGGGAAAGGCTTGGAATTTGATGACTAAGCATCATCGCGGAACTTATCTAGGGTTTCCTTCCTATAACGATGACTTTAGCGTAATAGCGCTATCTGATTCAGACGGCGAAGTTAGCTTAGTAAAGCCGTATGAGAATAAAACTGACTGGCATCGACGTCTATCGGATCAGAAGATTGATATTCAGCGTCTGCATTTAAATGAAGAGAAAAAAGCTGTTTGGGCCACTCTCGAAAGTGGCTCGATAGGGTTGTCTCAAGAAAATGGGACTGTGCAGTCTGTCTATCATAATGACTCAGGTGATAGGCACTAATTCTTATCGTCGAAGTATGTTCACAAGCCTTCAAAAGCTTTTAAGAATACGAACGCTTTTAATGGCGTTAATGTTGGGTTTCTAGGGTTATTTAATTAGTGCGAATAGGTTAAAGAAATAGTGAATTATTTTCCTGAATGCCGGCATGCAATTTGACGTCCGTTAGCTAATATTAATCGATAGAATTAAAACGCGTTTTTTTATATGCGCTATCTATAAACAAAAGGTATATAGATTTTATGAAAACAAACTTGAAGTTTTCTGCACTTATTTCGAGTGCGTTATTAGTTGGTTTAAGTTTCACAAGTCAGGCAGCAAATTTTGCCGTTAACGATACGAACGATAGCGTCGACGTCGACCCTGGTAATGGCGTTTGTGCGACAGCTAATGGTTCTTGTTCGCTGCGAGCCGCGGTGATGGAGGCTAATGCGTTACAAGGTGCAGATGCAATTACACTTCCTGCAGGTACATTTAAAATTTCTCTTGGTGAAATAGGGGAAGACCTTGCTGCAGAAGGTGATTTAGATATTTTGGATGATCTAAGCATAACCGGTGCTGGAGACTCTCTCACAGAAATAAGCAGTACCAACAATAGTTATCGCTTAGTCTCGGTGCTAAGAAACGAAGATTACGTCCTCCCCACACTTAGTATTTCTAATGTCACTATGACAGAGGGATTGGCATATGACAAAGCCGCACTAATATATAGCGAGGGCGATTTAAACCTAGATAGCGTGGTGTTGACCAATGCCGGTCCAGAGTCCAATGCAATCTACATTGAAGGAATGTATATTGGCGGAGGAAATCTAGAGCTCACGAGTAGTCAGGTTAATTCAAATTATCGAGGTCTTTACCTAGACGGAGGTAGAGCTTCTATCTCTGGTACAACCTTTAGGGAGAACGTGTCTACGGAAGAGGGCTCTGCAATATTTCAAGAACTCGGAATAGTCTCAATCGCTGACTCTAGTTTTCTAAATAATGAAGCATCGAATGGTGGTGCAATTAAAAGCGAAGGGAACATATCTATTGATAGCTCTCATTTTGAAGGTAACGTTTCTTCAGGTAATGGTGGGGGCGCAAATTTAGAAGGCCAGTATTCTTCTATCGTGAACTCAACGTTTATTTCGAACCAAGCTTCAGATGGTGGAGCTGTGTTCATTGGAACTAATGAGTTTACTAATTCGTCAGTGATAAAAGACTCTAGCTTCACATCTAATCATGCAAGTGATCAAGGTGGGGCTTTGTATACAGGTATCGGCCTAATTTTGGTTGATTCAAGTTTTAACTCTAATACAGCAGGGCGCTTTGGAGGTGCTATTCACTCGAGTGAAATGTCTGCATCGAATATTCTGGTTGCAAATAATGAGGCAGAAATAGCCGCTGGCGGCATAGCCATGGTTTCAGGTTCGATTTCAAACAGCCGAATTGTCAATAATAAGGCCACGCACCAGTTTAGCCACTCTGGAGGAATTAACGCTTATAACGAGATTGAACTGTCATTCTCTGAGGTGAGCGGTAACTCTGCTGCATCTGCCGGAGGTGTCGGTATTGGTCATAACAATGCTGAGGGTAGCTCAGTCATTATTAACTCGACTATCGCTAATAATAGTGCTGAATTGCATTCTGGAGGCTTGTACCTGAACGATGGCGAACTAGAAATCATCAATTCCACACTAGTACATAACGCTTTGCCGCTAGATAAAGATACTCGTGGTACAAGTATAGATAGTTCGAAAGGCTCAGTTGGTCTAAGAAATACTTTAATATATACAGAGTCAGGTTTTCAAAACTGTGTAGGGAATATAGAGTCTCTAGGTAATAATTTTGCTAGTGATTCTACCTGTGGCCATAACGCGGTGATAGACATGCTTCATCCGAGC
The DNA here is from genome assembly GCF_001635315.1 of Oleiphilus sp. HI0123. Lineage (NCBI taxonomy): Bacteria > Pseudomonadati > Pseudomonadota > Gammaproteobacteria > Oceanospirillales > Oleiphilaceae > Oleiphilus > Oleiphilus sp. HI0123. The sequence continues at coordinate 2,176 of NZ_LWGE01001052.1, read as the reverse complement.
TTGCTTGCCGATTCTAAGTTAGGTGAACTTAAAGACAACGGTGGCTATACACATACCATAGAGTTAGAACCAGAGCATCCAGCTATTGACGCTGGCGATGGACAATACTGCCACTCAGAAAAGATGCTCGACCAACGCTATTATGTACGTGCTGATTCTGCTTGCGATATTGGTGCTTACGAAGTCGGTAGCCGTAAAGCGATAGCCGGGACGCTGTCTTTTTCTTCTGCGAACTATGAGGTTAACGAAGATGGTGGTTTCATCACTGTTAAAGTCAGCCGCACGGGGGGGAGTGAAGGCGAGGCAGTAGCTTGGGTTTATGATACGGGGCTAGGTGATGCGAAGCCAGATTCGATCTCAGATTACGAAATTCTTAAACCTCTAGCTTTGAAGTGGTCAGATGGTGACGCCAGTGACAAGACGTTTGAAATTCAAGTATATAATGAGGAGACTTACTTTGGCCTGGACGATAACAATAACCCGGTAGGTTTTTTGGAAGGCGATGAAACTTTCACGCTTGGTATGGTACAAACTGGCATTGCTCATTTGGGAGTAGATGAAACAACCATCACAATCATCGATATAGATGAAGCAAATAGCAACATTGATGACGATTCTAGCAATGAAGGCGATTATACTTCAGATAACTCTGATGAGCCCATTGAGGATGACAAGGGTGCTGAACAGAGTAATGGAGATGTGAATGATGTTGAAGTATCCTCTAATTCATCTGGCGGAGGCTCGATGAGCCCATTGTTTTTAATAGCCCTGCTTATTATTTTATTAGCAAGGCTACAGTCACAAAGATTATTTTAACCAGGCGGTTTGTTATAGAGGGTTTTAGTCACTTCCTTGAAGTTGAAATCAGGGGTTTGGAATAAGTTCCTCTTGGTTGTGACTAAAAACACGAATACGTGTCGCCAAAATTGCGCTCAACTTGGCACTTGAGTGACTCTGAAGTGTCTGAAAAGACAAGGTTTCCGCATATAGATAGGCCTCACTACCTTAAAGAAATACACTAGATATGGCTATCGCCCAAAGGAACTTCTTTAAAGTGCCAATCTAAGTGAATGATGTAATGCTTTTCGTCTGTTCTAGCTGTGGGCGCGATTTGTTTTCTGCAGACGGGTTCGGATTAAGTAGCGTTTCAATGAATCACACAACTTAGACAAATGCTGCGTCATGCCTTCACCTCTCTACAGTATTTATCCTACTCTCTTTTTGGCTATACAGCGCCCTCTCAACGAGAAGCAATTAGATCAAGTAGTTTGTAGGTGCTTTTTTTGAGTAAAGTCTTCTCTCTGTTTGTATCAACTATTTTATATTTCACAGCAAAGCCGTATTCTATTTTTTTGCTGTTCGCTGAACCCTTAGTTACATCAGTGAAGGAAATATACTCCCAATCAACAGGCAATGAGTTAATACGTATAATATCTTTCTCTGATTCTGGAGGAAGCTCAGTTTACGCAGCCTGGTTTGCAAAGGCTACTGGTGTTAAATAATTCAGTGAACTGTGTGGCCTTTCATGGTTGTAGTGATGCCTCCAGTGATCGATTTCATATCTCGCTTCTTCAATGCTTCGGAACCAATGTAAGTTCAAACAGCTATCTCGAAATTTTCCATTCAGGCTTTCTATATAAGCATTTTGTGTCGGCTTTCCTGCCTGAATAAAGTTGAGTTTTACTCCGGTTTCTTTGCTCCAGAAGAACATTGCTTTGCTGGTAAATTCAGTCCCATTGTAACAGGTAATGCCATCTGGTTTGCCACGAGTCTCGATCAGCTGAGTTAAAAAACGCGATACTCGTGCGCCACTGATCGAGAACTCTGTCAGTTGGTCGACCATCTCCCGACTAAAGTCATCAACGACGTTAAGCACTCTAAAACGACGACCGTTGCTAAGCTGGTCTGCAACAAAATCCATAGACCAACGTTCATTTACTCGCGCAGGCAAGTCCATTACTAACATGGGGCGCGTAAGCTTCTTTCATTTCTTTGTGCGAACTTGTATTTCTTCTTCGGTGTAAACTCGGTAAGTGCGCTTCTTGTTGACCACCATGCCTTCTGATTTCAGCAGCAAAGGGAGTATGCAAAAATGTTGAATCATACTCGGAACCCTTCTGAAAGCTTCTTTTTTCAAATCAAATACAACAACGCTAATGTTACTGAATTTATCCAG
>NZ_LWGE01001051.1:0-12324 GCF_001635315.1 Oleiphilus sp. HI0123 | reverse complement strand
CGATGGACATTATCGTCAGCAAGCGCTTCAGAATGCTTTGGAAGAATTGAACTTTTTCGCGAAGGAGGTACGGATATTGGGTTCGTATCCGGCGCATAAGTATCGTCGGAAGCATGAGTTTGTGTGAGATTTTTGTAGGCGGCCCCGCCTTGTCTACTTCGGATTATTCCCATACATACAAAAAGCCTCATATGAGGCTTTTTTTGATTTCATTACGTTTAGAAGTTGCGAACTAAACGCAAACCAAAGGTTCTTGGTGGGTTGATGTCTTTGGTTACACCGACACTATCCAGGCTTAAAGGGCTACCAGGAAACTCTCGAGTGGAAGTTGAATACGCTTTATTCGTTAGGTTTTCAACGTAAACTTCTGCTTCCCACATTTCATCTGCACTCTCATAACCGAACCTCGCATTCACTAAAGCATAAGCCCCCTGATAAGAGGTTTCATGGTTCGGCGCAGTAAAGTACTGCTCATCCTGCCACGCATACTCCAAGCGGTAACTTAACGTACCACTTGGCAAGTCATGAAAGTACTGGCCAGCCAAACTAACTTTATGAGCTGGAGATGCAACCATATCATCCCCAGAAGCATCCTGTTCAGGCTGAGCAATCGAGCTATCAGCGTTTACAACTGGCGGAATGATATAATTATCATATTCTGCATTCAAAAACGCATAATTCATTTCTATCGCCAGGTTATAGGTTGGCATCCACTTATTTTCAATCTCAAGTCCAAAAATATTCGCTTCTGCAGCATTAGAAACATTCAATACACCTGGACTTGTAAACTCTGATACCTGCAAGTCCTGATAGTCGCTATAAAATAAAGCTATGTTTGAATGTAGTTTTTTATCTAATAGCTGGAACTTACTACCTATTTCGTAGGACCAAACCTTCTCGGGAGAATACTCTGGCGAAGCATCCGTCATGTTGTAACCGCCGCTTTTGAAACCGCGTTTGACACTGCTATACACCATCGTTCCAGAATCATATGTATAATCAAGCGAGAACGATGGGCTCCATGAGTCCCAAGAATTAGAGGGCGACGCAGAAAAATCTAATGTAGGATCTGCGTGATCATACACATTGTCAAATTCTTTTTCTTCACTGCTGTAACGCAAACCCAGAGTTGTATTCAGCCGATCCGTTATTGAGTAGGTTCCTTGCCCAAAGAGCGCATACGCCTGTGTTTCGTTTTTGGAGTCTACGACAACAATTGTAGAGTTAATGGCAGTGTCAGATTCATGCTCTTCTTGCAAATAATATGCACCTGCCACCCATTTTAGCCTGTCACCTTGATATTGAAGACGCAGTTCTTCCGAGAGCATATTCTGCTGCTCTTCATACTCTGTCACCAGATACACCACATCGCTACCATCTGTATCTTCCTTTAACTTGAGATCTAGGTCTCTATACCCTGTCAGAGAAACCAAGGTTAATTCAGGAGATATTTTTCGCGTATACTCGATTGAGGCGCCATAGTTTTTGCTTTCTGTATAGGGGTCAACATCATTGACATTAACCGACCATGGATCACTAGGAACTATTGCTCCTGCTGCTAATGTACCTGCTGCACCATCCGAGTTCACAAGCGTCGTCTTATAAGCCGCTGGATTCCTATCAATATCTGAATAATCTGCCCTTAACACTAACTCGCTTTTGTCATCGAGCAAAAAGCGCAATGCCCCGCGAGTCGCTAAAGAGTCGTCATCCAATAAACCATCAACACCTGTTGCAGCAGTATTCTTGACGTAAGGATCGTGATCGGTCTTAACAACAGCTAAACGGCCTAGAACCTTATCCTCAGAAATTGTGCCGTTTATCATGCCGCCTACGCTGCGAAAACTATACGAGCCAACTTCTGCGAATAGCTTACCGCTAGACTCCGCTTCTGGTTTTTTAGTGATCAGGTTAATCGTACCGCCGGTAGAGTTTCGACCATACAAAGTACCTTGTGGCCCACGCAGTATTTCGACTCGTTCAACGTCGAGAAAGTCTTCAAGAATTGAGGTTGTTCTAGATTGGTAAACACCATCGACGTGAACGGTGACACTTGGGTCTGAACCAATAAAGTCCAGGTTACTACCAATACCACGCATGTAGAGCCGTGCAGACTAGCCATTATGTGTAAGGTTCAACCCCGGCGTTTGCATACGCAGGTCTTTGATATTTCCAATACCAGCATCGCTCATATCTTCTTCGGTGTAGGCCGAAATTGCTGCCGGTACTTCTTGGAGCTTCACCTCGCCTTCTTTGGTCCCCGTTACCGTCACATCCTTTAGTTTTAATGGCTGCTTTGCTTCTGTCGGCGAGTGTCCATCGGCCCAAGCCGTCGCTGACAATATAGAGCAAAGTAGAATGGAAGATGAGGTAAAAATCGGCTTGCGAGACATTTAAACTATTCTCTTAGATTTTTTCGCGACTACGTACTGGACATCCAGTAGATATCATTATTTCGTAGCTCGCTTTTTTATACTATTTATAGTCTTTTGACTATAGGATAGATCCGTAAAAATACCAGCCTCAAAGCGCTCTAGAATACTCACTACTATTTTTGTCCCACTGATGGAAATTCTGTGTTAACGTAGCACTTCGTTTCCCCAATATTATTTTCTATTTTCTGCGAAAAACGGATTTATGACTGCTATCGCCGCGATCGACCTTCAGGAAGCTTCTGAACACCCTCATATCCCAACGCTTTCCCAACTGAGTTTATGGGTTGATGCCGCTCTTAAAGCCTCACTTCATGATAGGAAAAAGCACGAACAAGAATATGAGCTTACCGTTCGTATTGTCGACAAGGAAGAAAGCCAATCATTGAATAGCCAGTATCGCGGCAAAGATAAACCCACTAATGTTTTGTCTTTTCCTTTCGAAGCGCCAGCCGAGATTGAGCTTAACCTTTTGGGCGATTTGGTAATCTGTGCCCCTGTGGTAGCAAAGGAAGCAGCGGAACAGTCGAAGCAAGAAATAGCTCACTGGGCTCATATGGTGGTTCATGGCACTTTGCACCTGCAGGGCTACGACCATATCGAGGACGATGAAGCAGATATGATGGAGGCGCTTGAGGTGAAAATTCTGGCTGAACTTGGCTTTCCAGACCCTTACACTGAGATCGTCGAAGATGATACTATTGCAAACCACGATACAGCATAGGATTCGCTAGAAAACGTTTATGAACGAAGATAACTCAAAACCTCCGAGTAGCCAGTCAGGCCATAGTAAAGCCAAGCAAGAACATAAAAATAGTTCAAAAGGCTGGTTTGAAAAACTCACCCAGGCTTTTTCAGATGAGCCTGCGTCGCTGCGCGATATTATGGATATTCTCCGTACCGCAGAAGACCGAAACGTTCTCGATGCTGACTCGCTCAGTATTATCGAAGGCGCGATGCAAGTCACCGACATGCAAGTTCGCGAAGTGATGATTCCCCGCTCCCAGATGATTACCGTACGCGCGACGCTTGAGCCTGAAGAGTATATGCATAGCATTATCGAGTCTGCTCACTCACGTTTTCCGGTTATTGGCGAGTCAACTGACGATATTATCGGTATTTTGCTTGCTAAAGATTTACTGCCCCTAGCGATAAAAGGACAACTTAGCAAAAACAAGATTTCTGAGGCTTTACGGCCAGCGACGGTTGTACCTGAGAGCAAGCGATTAAATCAGCTTCTTAAGGAGTTTAAGCAAAACCGTAATCATATGGCAATTGTTGCCGATGAGTATGGCGGTATTGCCGGGCTTGTAACGATTGAAGATATTCTTGAGCAGATCGTGGGCGAGATCGAAGATGAGCACGACATCGATGACGAAGCGTTAATTAAGCCTCTTACTGATGGCGAGTATAACGTAAAGGCCATCACCCCTATTGATGAATTTAATGAGTACTTTTCAACGGAACTGCCAGATAAGGAATTCGACACCATTGGAGGCCTGATTCTGAAGAAGTTCGAACGCCTGCCCCGCCGCGGTGATACAACTCTTATGTATGGCTTTAAAGTAACAGTACTTAATGCTGATAACCGAAGCATTCGCTTGGTGAAGATAGAGAAGAATTGATATTCCAGCGGTTTCAATGGGGTCAGACTCGATTGAAACCGCAATATTTTCAATCGAGTCTGACCCCATTGAAATTTGACACTCCATGAACCTATTCCCGTCTCTGCCCAAGCCCTTAATTTTCATTTGCCTGTTAGTAGCCGGTGCACTGCAAACCTTCACACTTGCCCCATATGGCTTATGGCTACTAGGCCCTATTTCGATTGCATTGATACTACTTTGCACGCAAGCCTTAAAACCTTCAGGCAAAGCCGAGAAAGGTTTTTTGTATGGTTGGATATTTGGCTTAGGGCTTTTTGGTTCAGGCGCTTCGTGGGTTTACGTTAGTATTAACACCTATGGCAATGCGCCACCAGTGCTTGCAGGTGGCTTAACTGTCATTTTTGTTGCTGGCTTGGCCCTGTTTAGCGCTTTGAACTTCTGGCTCTACTTCAAACTACGCGGTGACAACACATTAATAAACAGCTTTTTATTTACCGCGATATGGGTCTTGGGTGATGGTTTTCGGACTGTATTCCTAACGGGTTTCCCCTGGCTATTTTTGGGCTATTCGCATCTTGAGTCACCTTTAAGCGGTTGGATCCCGGTGATTGGTGTACACGGGCTTACCTTCATTGTTGCACTAAGCGGCACCGCTTTAGCCTTGTTGTTAGCTTCTGATACTAAGCAGCACAAGTTCGGTTTACTCGCTTTTGCACTGATCTTCTGGATTAGCGGGCCTGCATTAAGCACCATTAACTGGAGCCAAAGTAAAGTTAGCAATACTGAAGATTCTAAAGATGAGCTCAGCGTCGCGCTGATTCAGACTAATATTCCCCAAGAACTTAAATGGCGACGTTCACAAATTCCAAAAACCTTAAAACTACTCGAGACCATGAGCGAGCAGGCCTGGCAGAGTGATGTGATTGTTTGGCCAGAAACGGCGGTGCCCAGGTTATATGACCAGGCCCTTCCATTTTTGAATGTAATGTCTGAACTGGCGAAAGCGAATAATAGTAATATTTTCAGCGGCATCCCCTTTCGACACATCGATAGAGAGAGCGGTCGCCAGGTTTACCACAACAGTATTGTTAGTCTTGGTGCGCGTGAAGCAGAAGGCGAAAGTATCTACCATAAACAGAAATTGGTTCCCTTTGGGGAATATGTTCCGCTGGAAGATTTATTGCGTGGCCTGATCGACTTCTTCAACCTACCCATGTCTGACTTTCGAACCGGTGCAGAAGACCAAGCCTTGCTAAAGTCCTTCGACTATCAAGTGGCGCCATTTATTTGCTATGAAGTGGTCTACCCTGATTTTGTTGCCAAGCAGTCGGCCGACGCAGATTACCTGATCACCATCAGTAACGACAGTTGGTTTGGCACCTCGATAGGCCCGCTTCAACATTTGGAAATGGCGCAGATGCGTGCTGCTGAAAATGCCCGCTACATGGTGCGCGGCACCAATAATGGGGTTAGTGCGATCATCGACGAGCGCGGAAAGATTACAGCCCAAAGTGAGCAATTTGTACAAACGATTTTGTTTTCTAAAATTCGTTTACTGGAAGGACGCACACCTTTTTCACACACTGGTTCCACTCCCCTATTTTGGTTTTGTGCTCTGCTCGTTTTAGTACTAAGAGTCAGGCGCTGAAAAGCATCAACAGAAGCGTGAAAAGCACCGTAATCTAGGCTAGAATAGCCGGCTGGTTTTAGTCGGCTTGATGCTTTATCCATCTTTAAGCGCCAAGCTTCTAAAAAGTACCTTATTTTTCACTCTTTATAAAAACACGCGACATTGAAGACTCTCATGCAAGAACATTATCAACCGCAGCAAATAGAAGAAAAAGCCCGTAAATTTTGGCAAGACAACAACAGCTTTGCTGTCACTGAAGACGAAACAAAAGAGAAATACTACTGCCTGTCCATGTTCCCTTATCCGAGCGGAAAACTACATATGGGCCACGTGCGTAACTACACCATTGGCGATGTTGTTTCTCGCTATCAGCGCATGCAAGGCAAAAACGTAATGCAACCAATGGGTTGGGATGCTTTTGGTCTTCCTGCAGAGAATGCTGCGATCAATAACAAGGTAGCACCTGCCAAGTGGACCTACGAAAATATCGAATACATGAAGACTCAGTTGAACGCACTGGGCTTTGGCTACGACTGGAGTCGCGAACTGGCGACCTGTCAGCCTGAGTACTACAAGTGGGAACAGTGGTTCTTCACCAAGCTTTACGAGAAAGGTTTGGTTTACAAGAAGAACGCAACCGTCAACTGGGACCCTGTCGACCAAACTGTTTTGGCAAACGAACAGGTTGTTGATGGCCGCGGCTGGCGCTCTGGTGCTTTGGTCGAGCGTAAAGAAATTCCACAATGGTTTATCAAGATTACTGATTATGCTGAAGAGCTGTTGGCAGATCTCGATCAGTTAGATGAGTGGCCTGAGCAGGTCAAAACCATGCAGCGCAACTGGATCGGCCGCTCTGAAGGTTTGGAATTCTCATTCGACCTAGCAGGTCGAGATGACAAGCTAAGCGTTTATACCACTCGCCCAGATACTTTAATGGGTGTGACCTACGTTGCAGTTGCTTCCCAGCACCCTCTTGCTCTTGAAGCGGCAGGGAATAATGCTGAGGTGAAAGCCTTTGTTGAAGAGTGTAAGAACAACAAAGTCGCTGAAGCAGATATGGCGACGATGGAGAAAAAAGGTATTCCAACCGGCTTTACTGCTATCCACCCAATTACGGGCGAAGAAGTACCTGTTTGGACGGCTAATTTTGTCTTGATGGATTACGGTTCAGGTGCGGTTATGTCGGTACCGGCTCACGATGAGCGTGACCATGAATTCGCCAAGGCTTTCCAGCTTCCTATCAAGCAGGTGATTGCGCCGGAAGACGGCAACGACATAGATGTACAAGAAGAAGCTTTTGTTGAAAAAGGCGTATTGGTGACTTCAGGTGAATTCACCGGCCTAAGCTCGGCAGAAGCCTTTGATGCCATTGTTGCCAAGTTCGAAGCGCTAGGCACTGGCAAAAAGCGTATTAACTATCGCTTGCGTGACTGGGGTGTTTCTCGCCAGCGTTACTGGGGCACACCTATCCCGATCAAGAATCTTGAAGACGGCAGCGCGATTCCTGTTCCTTTAGATGAGCTGCCTGTTGTACTGCCTGAAGACGTTGAGCTGAACGGTGTCACCTCACCTATCAAGAGCGACCCGGAGTGGGCAAAGACGACTCATAATGGTCAGCCTGCACTACGTGAAACAGATACCTTCGATACCTTTATGGAATCGTCTTGGTATTACGCACGTTACTGTTCACCTCAGTCTGCTGACAGCATGTTAGACCCAGGCGCGGCAAATTACTGGCTGCCTGTAGACCAATATATTGGTGGTATTGAGCACGCTATTTTGCACCTGCTTTATGCGCGCTTTTTCCACAAACTGTTACGAGATGTCGGCTTGGTAAATTGTGACGAGCCGTTCAAGCGTCTGTTATGCCAAGGCATGGTATTGGCTGAAAGCTTCTATCAGGAAGACGATAAAGGTGGCAAGATCTGGATCGCGCCAGCTGAAGTCGATATCGAGACGGACGAAAAAGGCAAAACCATTAGCTGCAAGCGCAAGTCTGACGGTAGCGAAGTGTTGTCTTCTGGCATGAGCAAGATGTCGAAATCTAAGAACAACGGTGTTGACCCACAAACCACCATCGACCAGTTTGGTGCTGATACCGTTCGTTTGTTTATTATGTTTGCTGCGCCTCCTGAGCAATCATTGGAATGGTCTGACAGTGCGGTTGAAGGTTCAAACCGTTTCCTTAAGCGTATCTGGCGCCAGGTGTATTCTCACGTTTCTCAGGGCGATGTGGCTGCACTCGATGTTGCCAGCTTGAACAAAGAGCAGAAAGCGCTTCGCTTAAAAACGCATGAAACGATTGCTAAAGTAAGTGACGACGTTAGCCGCCGCTTAACCTTTAACACAGCAATCGCGGCTATTATGGAGCTAATGAATACAGCCTCGAAGTTTGTTGATGTCAGTGAGCAAGGCCGTGCGGTCATGCAGGAAACGCTTGAAACCGTTACTTTACTGCTTGCACCAATCACGCCTCATATTTCACATGAGCTATGGGAAACCCTGGGCCACAAAGACGCAGTTATCGGCGCGGGCTGGCCAAGTGTTGACGAGAGCGCCTTGGTTAAGGCTTCGCAAACGATCGTTATTCAGGTGAATGGTAAAGTAAGGTCCAAGCTTGACGTGCCTGCTGATATCAGCAAAGAAGCAATGGAACAAACTGCTTTGGATGATGAAAACGTTAAACGCTTTACAGATGACAAGACCGTTCGTAAAGTAATCGTTGTACCTGGAAAGCTGGTTAATATCGTTGCGAACTAGGCAACGATAGACCTGTTCTTTCCTCCTTAATATCGCCCCTCGCTTAAAGCTTCGGGGCGATTATTATTTCAGTGAGAGCCTTATATGCCACGTAATAAACTTTTGATCATCGTAATGATCATGCTTTTTAGTTTGCTGTCGGCATGCGGTTTCCAGCTTCGTGGTTATTCTGAACATGACGCTCCTAAGGGCTTTTCCAGTATAAAACTCGACTGCCCAACCACTCGTGCTTGGCAGCTTTGCCAAACACTACGCCAAAAGTTGATGCTGAATAATATTAGCTTTGATGACAATGCTCAGTATCGGCTAGCTATCTCCCCTATCGAGCAAGAGTCTCGTACCTTGTCGCTGCAAAGCAATGCTTCAACCGCTGAATATGGGCTGAGCTCTAAAGTAAGTTATCAATTAGTTCTTCAAGAGAGCGAAGAAGTACTCGCTGAACAGGAAATCGTCGTTCGTAATAGCTATCGCCACCAGTCCTCTGCACTATTATCAAAAGAGCGCGAGCGCAGTGAGCTACAGTCTGAACTTAGCCAGCGCATTGCTTCAGAAATATTCCGCCAGATAGATGTCGTAAATAAACAAACGCTAACTACCAGCGATTCCGGCAGTAACGAGGGCTCTGAGTAAGTATGCGCATCAAAGCTGAGCAACTTGAGAATGAGCTGAAAAAAAAGCTCTTACCGCTTTATTTGGTAACCGGTGACGAGCCACTATTGGTTCAAGAAGCTTTGGACAGCATTCGTCTGAACTGCAAAAAACAAGGCTTTGATGAGCGAAAGATTCTGGAAGTTGACCGCAAGTTCGATTGGACCAGCTTAAACGAAGAAGCTAACACTCTGTCTTTATTTGCAGAAAAGACACTAACTGAACTTCGACTTGGAAAATCTAAACCCGGTACCCCCGGTGCAAAAGCCTTTCAACAATATTGCGATAATTTGCCAGAAGATAAGATTTTACTGATCTGCGCCGATAAACTCGATGCTTCCACACTTAAAAGCAAGTGGTGTAGCCGACTTGATCAGACTGGTGCCATCATTCAAATATGGCCAATCAATCTACACGAGATGCCGCGTTGGATAGCTCAACGAGCCAATAAAATGGGCTTGAACTTAGCTCGTGACGCCGTTTCACTTTTGTCTGATAGATTAGAAGGCAACTTACTCGCTGCACAACAGGAGCTTGAGAAGCTTAAGCTTCTTCACCCTGACAGCAGTGTCGAAATTTCTACTGAAGATGTGTTGGAAAGTGTTTCAGATGCTTCTCGCTACGATGTCTTTAACCTTACCGACGCCTGTTTGACCGGAAAGGCCAAGCAAAGCGCAAAAATCATCTCCCACCTTCGCCTTGAAGGCGTAGAAGTCACCTTTGTCTTGTGGGCTTTAAGTAAAGAGATTCGCTTACTACTGAATTTGTCTCATGCCCTGAGCAAAGGTCAGCCATTGCCGGCATTATTCAAACAACATCGTATCATTCAAAAACGCCAGGCAGGTCTGTCTGCCGCCGCACAAAAGCACAGCCCTCAAAAGCTATTGGGCCTTTTAGATCAGTGTAAGAAAGTCGATGACCTGATCAAAGGTGTCGAAAAGGGCATTTCCCCTTGGGACGTGTTGACTGATATTACCTTGGCAATTGCTAAGGGATAAAGCCAAAGGTAGGCGGGGCCTCTGTCCGCGCGAACGGAACCACCAGGCTATCTGACACTCCGAGGAACGACCTGCGCCCCGGGACGGGCCGCCTACAAAATTCTCACATTCGAAAACTCATTTACGAAGATGCTTTAATTTCCATAGATAAGCTTTTGAAAATAAAAAATAACAAAAGCACAACAAAGCATTATAAGTTCTTTAGCGCACACTCTTTATCACAAATAAACATTAAAGCCTCTTTCCGATCGCTGTTTTTACAATGTTTTTCAGAATCTAACATTTTTAGCTCACTTATAAGGGGGCAGCGCTCACTTTTTATGCTAACGTCAATTATAAGAATCATATAAGTTGTTAAGCAGTCTTCTTTTACTACCAATAGCTTCACCGAGGTAAACCTGAATGCGCTTAAAACGCAACAAACAAATATGTAGCGCGATAGTTATCGCTATCAGCTGCTTGCTATTAAGTTCAATAGCGGCAGCTGATTACAAATCAGTGATTAAGGATAAATTTTGGGGCGCCATTTATAAAAATGGCGGGCAGACCTTTTTCTGCAAAAAGTCTTTCTCAAAGAAAACACCGCTTCTCGCGGTCAGCCATATTTACCCAAGCGCTCAAGTACGTGACCACCTTCAATGCGGAACTAAACGCCAGTGCCTTCGTTCAGACGATCGCTATATGGAAATAATCTCTGATTTGCATAATGTTGTTCCGGCTGACTCTTACTTTGAGTTTAAAAGAAAAGGCGCAAAGTTCGGCAACTTAGAAGAAACGATTGAGGCCAATAATTGCGGCATTCGAAAGAAGTTACACATTATTGACCCACCTAACGAGCTCAAAGGGGATATTGCCAGAATTCTGTTTTATATGAAGGCTAACTATGACCTACCCTTGCGTACTCATATGTCTTTATTAAAACTATGGCATGAGAATGATCCACCAAGCCCGGAGGAAGTCTCACGTAATGCGATTGTGGCTGAGTATCAGGGCAATGAAAATGAGTTTATCTCCAACCCATCTTTAGCTTATAACATTGATTAACTGCATCGTCGGGTTAAAACCCGACTTACCCTGAACTCAATAACCTTAGGGCTCGATTGAGAAGCCTAGACCAGCCTTTTCTTCTAGCCTATGCAATAAGGCATCACCCATTGCTGTTGAGGGTGTCAACACTCCGCACATCTTCGGCAAGTGTTTCTTATCCAAGGCTAAACAGGCTGCACTTTCACCAAGCATTTTAGAAGTAGAACCATAACCTGGGTCTCGGTCACCTGTAACCTTGGCAACCAATGTTCGGTCATTCATACGGCCAATTACACTAAAGGTGAAGAAGCCAGCTTCACGCTCTGCTTTATTTGGCCCTTCACCAGGTTCAGGGAAAAAGCGATTAATTGTATTTTTATACCAAGACCCCGGCTTACCTGCCATCATCAAGCCTAAGGTCAATAAGCCAGCATAACCTTTGGCTCTTCCAGTAAAGCCTTTGCCGCTCATCATCGCTTCATCATAAAGGAAGTCTTTTCCATACGGGTAAGACTTCAAAGCATGAGAGCGTCGAACAACACGCGTATTTATTGCCGCCATGATGAAAGGCATGATCCAAGCTTTTAGGTCAGAGTCGTATTTAACGCTTTGCATATCTGGCTTATCAGGGCCCGACATTTCCCCCTGAGGGTTCAAACCATAAGGGTTGAAGATCACCTTCTTAACTTCAGGGTCTTTACTCGCTTCGAGCATCACATTATTCATGCTGGCAAAGGTACCGCCACTCATCGCCCCTTTTGCAGCTTTTAAGCGCATCTTGATATGGTAGCAATATTCGCCATAGTGATGTTTTGCTTCACGCTGAAGAAAGTACACACCCATGTCGGAAGGAATCGAGTCAAAACCACAACAATGGACAATCCGGCAACCGGCTTCTTTTGCCGCTTTGTGGTGCTTGTCGATCATGCGACGAATCCATTGCGTCTCGCCGGCCAGGTCACAATAGTCAGTGCCGTTCTCGACACATGCGGCGACTAATTCGTTTCCATATTTAGCGTAAGGACCGACCGTTGTGCAGACGACTTTAGTACGTTTTGCCAGTTCATTCAGGCTAGCCGTATCGTGGCTATCGGCGAGAATAAGAGGAATGTTATCGTTACCTAAGCCTTTTCGAACTTCTTCAAGCTTGGTTTGGTTGCGTCCAGCCATTGCCCATTTTAGTTCGCCATCGAGGCCGTAGGTATTTAGATAGTATTCGGCAA
>NZ_LWGE01001050.1:0-6561 GCF_001635315.1 Oleiphilus sp. HI0123 | reverse complement strand
GAAATAGAAATGCTCGATGTTGAATAGGACGCTCAGAGAAAACAAAGTGATCACCTGTACGGACAAATTCAACGACTTCACCTCCTTTAACCCGATAAAACTCGATTTCATCTAGCAAAGCATAATTGATTTCCAACAACCAGGCGTGGTCATTCCCTGGCACCACAAAGCGGAACCAGTAGGTATCATGCGAAAAACCAAATGATGGCACTTCCTGCTCGTTCGAGCGCCAGTCCCAGAGGTTGTAGCCATGCACATCATCTATCGTCAAGCCATGTGTCGGATCGACAAAGAACTCAAGATGGTCTCCAGACAATGGTATGCCATTGGTGTAATGCTCCTCCGCCATAGCCGACACGGAATACAGGCAGACACACAGCGCTAGAAAGATCCAAAGTCCATTTTTTATTTGTAATTGTTTCAAGGGGTAATTGTCTTTTTCTGTGATGAGTACTTAGCTAAGTATAGACAAGGCTTAAAAACTTTCATGAAAACGTCTGGCATGTTTTCTAAGAGCTTGTTCTAATAATTAGCAAATTCAATCCAGTTTTTCAGTAAACGACGACTATGATTTTTTCCTCTAAAGGAAGCAAAACACCACTGCGCGAAAACGTTCGCCTGATAGCTAGCGCTCGCCTGGCCTTGTGGGGACTGGCTCAACTTTTTTTACTCGTTGACCATCTATATCTGAACTTAAAATTTAACTTCATCCTGGCGGAGTTTATTTTAAGCCTATTTGCTTTTTCAGCCATGTTCACCTTCGCTCAGCTTAAAAGCGCCCGTATCATTACCGAAAACTATGTCCGACTTCAATTAGTGTCAGATGTACTATTCATGAGCCTTCTGTTTCATGTAACCGGCGGCTCCGCCAACCCTTTTGTGTCACTTTTACTCTTCCCGTTAACCATTAGTGCAGCAACCTTAAATAGTAATTTCACCTGGTTTATGGCCTTACTCACCGTAAGTTGCTATGGCTCTTTATACTTAGTCGACCTTTCGGTATCAGAGACTTCTGTTGCGAATGAGCATGCCCATCATATGCACCACCAAATTGATGCAAGCCAAACTGCCTTTTCCCTTCATCTCATTGGCATGTGGTTCAATTTTGCAGTGAGCGCGGCCTTAATCTGCTTCTTCCTCATTAGAATGAGACAAGAGTTAAAGTCTCGACAACATAAGATCAACGAACAAAGAGAACAGTTACTGCGCGACGAGCAATTATTGGGTATTGCAACACAAGCCGCGTCTGCTGCTCATCATATCAGTACACCACTATCGACGATGGCCGTGCTCGTTGACGACCTTCAAGCAGATAGCCTGACCCAGGATTTCGACGAAGACCTTACACTCCTGGCGTCTCAAATAGCGATATGTAAAAACGTGTTAGATGACCTTCGGCACCAGGCTCTCCTCAGTCAGCAAGATGAATCTGTCCACTACTTTCTCACCCAGCTAGTGAATGAATTTAGACTCTTACGGCCTAGCGTCAGGCTTGAGAAAAACTGGAACAGCGCACAATTCGACGAGTCACCATCGCCAAATATTTCCTCAGATCCATCTTTAAGGATGGCCATTCTGAATATCCTGAATAATGCTGCCGATGCTTCGCCCGAAAGAGTCTGCTTCGAGGCAGATGTTGAACCGGACAAGCTCAGACTCACCATCAGTGATTATGGCAACAGTGATGAAAACAAAGTTTCCCGTATTCTTAGTGCCGCTGAGCAACCATTAGAGTCTGACAAAGAGCATGGTATGGGCATTGGTTTATTTTTATCTCATGCCACGATTAATAGACATCATGGAAAAATAAGCGTTGAAAGAGCAGATAAGTCGGGCACTCGCATTCATATTTCCCTGTCACTTGTAAGCTCACACCCAGCCGAAGAGCAGAAAATAAAATGACTAAGAGTATCCTTATCCTAGATGACGACCAAACCTTTTCTACGACACTTGCCCGGTCATTTAAACGACGAGGCTACAATAGCTTCGCCGCAAACAGTATTGAAGAAGCCAAAGGCATATTAACGGATACGAGCATAAATTTTGCTGTGGTTGACCTAAAGATCGATCAGGAAAGTGGTTTGCAGTTTCTGTCGATTCTAAAAGAACACTCACCTCAAACCAAGGCACTGATTCTGACAGGTTATTCCAGCATTAGCACAACGGTTGAAGCGATGAAGCTGGGTTCAGTGAATTACCTATGCAAACCTGTGACCACCGATGTCATTATCAAAGCCCTACAGGAAGAGGACGCAAACCCAGATATTCCCCTAGATACTAGCCCGCCATCAGTGGGACGCCTGGAGTGGGAACATATCCAACGCGTGCTTAATGAGCATGATGGCAATATCTCTGCAACAGCTAATGCTCTGGGAATGCATCGACGGACTTTGCAACGCAAGCTACAGAAACGCCCTTCATCAAAATAAGTCATTAACATAAAGCCAAAACATATCTGAACTTGAACTAAACCCAAACTATACCCCAAAGTAGGTGCGACAATTTGTCACTCCTTTGCACCCTTACTTCAGCGTAAAATTTCACGCAATTAATGATTTTGCGCATCAAGGAGTGCATAGATGAAAGCAGTTAAGACCCTCGCATTTAGTTTGAGTTTAGTTGCAAGTGCTTGTTTAATGAGTGCGTGTAGTGATAGCAACAATTCACAAAAAAATGATTATGAGCTTTCAGAAAGCTTTAAAGTTACCTATTTATCCGAGATGGCTCAAGTTGGTAAATCCAACCTAAAAATCGAAATTACCGATTTGGATGGCACCCCTATGGAAGGGCTTTCTCCTACCTTAAGCCCACTAATGGAAATGTCTACACATAACCATAGCACGCCTTATGGCTCTTTCACCGAAAGTGACGAAGCAGGAATCTATAACGCGACAATCTACTACCTCATGGCATCAGGCCCTGAGATGGGTACTTGGTACCTTGATATAGGTTTACCTTATGATGAAAGCGTTACCTTTCAGCCAGATGTAATGATGGCAATGGGAGAGACAGCCCGCGCTAATCTAAAGAGCCAAACTGATACTATTGCAAATATGATGGGCGGAGAAGAAAAACGCACCTACATTCTATTCAATGATGGCCTATCAGATGGAGATAGCGGTCATGACTTCAGTGTTTTTATCACTACCAAGGAAAGCATGATGAGCTTTCCGGCAATTAGCGCTGGGCAAATACTCAATGCAGACTCCGACTATGAGCTTACGATCTCTAGCATCACCGTAGCAATGTCAACAGACCCAAGTGATGGTGACAGCTGGGTCACAGCATCCAATGAGGGAGAAGGTATTTGGACCGCTGAAGGCCTGACGGGCCTTACTGACGGAGAAGCCGGCTCTATCTATGTACGCCTATCGGTTAACGGTGAACAAAAAACCGACGATGGCAACATTCCTGATGGTGAATATGATGAAGCAGAGTTCGTCGTGACGCCATCTAACACGATGATGGGGATGTAAATATCTTTAGAAAGATATCTATTTGCATGAAGAATAAAGCCTTTCTGTTTTTTCTCAGTACACAGCTCCTTGTGCCACTGAATCTTTGGGCTGCATCCTGTTGTGGCGGCGGGTCAGCCTCTTCTTTAATTCTGCCAAAAGGTGCGCGCATGATGTTTGATACATCATTCTCGCACGAGAACTATAAGGGCTACTGGAACTCTGAAGGAAAGCATCAGGATGACCCTGTTGGCTCTGACTTAAACCAGTACCGAAGTAGTCTTGGTATCGCTTATCGGCTTGCCAACCGCTGGCAGGCAAGCCTCCAAATTCCCTATGTATGGAATGACAATACCTACACTGGAACAGAGTCTAAAGTCGACAACATTGGTGATACGACCATAGGGCTATGGTACGAGACCTTTGACGATATTAAATGTGTCTGGAAAGTCACCAACTGGCGAAGCCTGATTCCAGCAGTATACCTGGGCAGCACCTTAACCCTGCCGACGGGTAAATCTGCATACTCTGGTGAAATTGATAACAGCTTCGATATCACGGGCCGGGGCGTCTACCGCCTGGATGCTAATCTGCTTGTCGACAAGACTATTTATCCCTGGAATATGACCTTGAACATGTCCTATGGAAAATATATTGAACGTCCTGTTAACGAAGACTCTAGCGGCTTTATCGACCCCTATGATCTGCAATTAGGTAAGCGCCTGTCAACAAGCCTGGCTTTTGGTTATACGCATTTTTTAGACTCAATGGACACGCTTACTGTGACCACATCCTATAATGATTTACGCGAAAAGGTCGGTGAAATTGATGGGAATAAAGACAGCTCCCTTCCTGGTTTTCAAAAGCAGTCGCTGGGATTAAGTATTGCCTATTCAACAGTCGCTATGGATTGGATCTACAAGCTCTCGTGGAATCATGCGCTCAGTGGTGAAGACTTTGCTGCAACAGATATTTTAAGTTTGGGAGTGAGCTATGTTCTACGTTAGATTTCGTTTAATTAGCATGCTTTTCCTTGGGCTATTATTATCTGCTTGTAACGAAGATTTAAACCCTTCCAGTGAAGATAAACGCGAAAGTGTGCAAGCGGGTAGTATCGGTAACCAGGTCAACCAGGTTGCTAGTGACTTCAGCATTCTTGACACTGAAGACAATGTGCTGACTTTAAGTGATGAATTAACCGCTTATGATGCGGTTGTACTCTATTTCACCATGTGGTGTCCGCTTTGTGATAGCCATATGTCGAGTATTCGCGAGTCAATCAAGCCAAACTATCCGAACATTCATTTTATTAGTATTGATTATGTCTCAGGATCGACTGAACAAGCCCGGGCGAATCAGATCTCTAGCGGTTATCGCTCTGAAACAGTGGTAGCAGATACTGCTCATAACTTAACTGAGCAGTTCAAGGGAGATATGGGCGTTACGGTTGTGATCAATTCAGACGGCCTCATTCTTATGAATGAAGGCTTCAAACACGCTAAACTGACAGAGGCCTTGGAATTAGCAAGCCAACCTTGATTCATATCAATGCTATTCTGCGGTTCTAACCTAAAATGTAGGTAATACGTACCCATTTTAGGTGAGGAAGAATCATGACAGACCGCAAAGAAAAGCTAGTTGCTTTAAAAGAAGAATTAAGTCTTCGTATCGAGAAAATTGATAAAGACCTTCACAACCGGAAAACCAGCAGTAAGTTCTCGGACCAAGTCGTAGACAGACAAAATGATGATGTACTACTAAACCTGAAAAGTGAAGCCGAAGAAGAGCTAGAGCAAATAGATCATGCCCTGCTAAAAATGGAACGAGACTTATATGGCGCTTGTGAGAAGTGTCACGAAGATATCAGCAATGAGCGTTTGGACGCCCTGCCTTTTGCTGCACTATGTACGAACTGCGCCGTTTAGCGCAGCTCCCAAGAAAGTGTACTAGACTAGCTTAAAAAATCTTTAACGTTGATCCTGAATAGGTCGGGGTCAACGGCTTTGACAATTGCATCCTGAACCGTCGGTTTCGCTAAATCAATTAATTCGGTCTTGATAAAGCATTTAAACTTGGTGTGATACATCACCCTCACCTTTGGCGAGCGCTGATCAAACTCGTTCACTTCTACAACCGCGCCCAGTCGGCCACTCTCTAGTAAGACCAAAGAACCAACTGGATAAATTCCGATACAACGAATGAAGTGATTTACCAAAGAGCGGTCCAAATGATGATCGCTCCACTCCAGTAAACGCTTAATCGCCATTGTCGGCGTCATACCCTTGTGATAACAGCGGTCGGCTGTAATCGCATCATAAACGTCAACAATCGCAGCCATTCGCCCGAAGGTTGAGATTTCATGACCACATAGACCCGAAGGGTAACCGGTACCATCCATTCGCTCGTGATGTTCAGAAACGACTTGAATAGTCAAAGGGGAAATACCTTCGATACCCAGCAAATGCTCGCGACCTAGGGTAACGTGATGTTTCATTTGCGAAAATTCATCATCGGTTAATTTACCAGGCTTATGCAATATTTCGTCTGGCACCATGATTTTCCCGATATCATGCAACAATGCACCTGAAATGGTTTGATGAAGAACCGAACGATCCAGTTGCATCGATTTACCAAAAATAGACATCAGAACACTCAGGTTTACGGAGTGCTCCATCAAGTAACTATCTTTCTCGCGAATACAGCCAAGGCAAGCCAAGGCATTGTGATTTCTGAACAAAGAGTCCAGCATATCTTCCGCAAGATTATCAATAGCGTCTATAGGAAGCGCCTGACCAGTCTTAACGTCCGTGAGAATACCGCCCATGAGTTCAACTGCTTCTTCATGAACCTTTTGAGCCGCCAGCATTTCCTCGCCCAAACCTAAACGCGGCTTGTTTAACGAGCTCAGTTCACCTGCCGCTGCTAGTTTCTTTTCATTTTCTTTGTCAATCTCGGCAAGGGTCGGCGCATCCTTTAAATCCTCACCTAGAAAAGTATCGATATAGACTTCTTTAATGCCTAGTTTTTTATCTTTTCAACAGTTAGATCTTTCTTGATTTTCCCCTTCTTCTTAAAGTTGGAATGAGGAATCCAATCACTATTAAGA
>NZ_LWGE01001049.1:0-13131 GCF_001635315.1 Oleiphilus sp. HI0123 | reverse complement strand
GGTTCGTCTGGAAGAAGATGGCGAAACCGTTACTATAGGTATTACTGATCATGCACAGGACCTACTGGGCGACGTGGTATTTGTTGAATTACCTGAAGTTGATGCAGTCATTGAAGCAGGTGAAGAAGCCGGTGTTGTCGAGTCAGTTAAAGCAGCATCTGATATCTTTTCTCCTGTTGGTGGAACGGTTCTAGAAACCAATGAAGGCTTGGAAGATTCGCCTGAAACGGTTAACAGCGATCCTTATGATGATGGCTGGTTCTTCAAATTGAAGATCTCTGATCCTCAAGAGCTTGAAGGCTTATTGTCTGCTGACGAATACAAAGAAATTTGTGAAGCAGAAGAGCACTAAGAAACTTAGTGTTTCAGCTGGTAACTGATAGCATTTGCCAGCTAATTATTTCAGACCTTTGTGATACTTGTTTAGATCGTGCAATTTCGGTGAAGCAAGTCGGCAAAGGTTTTTATTTTTTAAGTTCCTGAGTGAATGCTTTGGGAACTCGCTGCAAAGAGGGTGTGTAATGCCTTTTATTCCTCATACGGAACACGATATCCAGAAGATGTTGGATGTTATTGGTGTCGACAAAGTCGATGACCTGTTTGATGAAATTCCAGCTCACTTACGAGCCAAACCACTGAATGGTGTGCCTGAAGGTTTAGGCGAAATGGAAATGATGCGGCTAATGAGCGAGCGTGCTCAATTAGACGAAGGTGCGCTATGTTTTATTGGTGCCGGTGCCTACGAACATCATATTCCTGCTGCTGTGTGGGATGTGACGATGCGTGGTGAGTTCCTGACTGCCTATACACCTTACCAGGCAGAGGCAAGCCAAGGGACTTTGCAGCTAATCTATGAATACCAAAGCATGATGTGCCAGCTTACGGCGATGGATATGTCTAATGCTTCCTTGTATGACGGAGCATCGGGCCTAGCTGAAGCCGTGTTGATGGCGATTCGTGCCAACAGAAAGTCCAAGAGCAAAAAGGCTCTGATCGCAGGTACCGTACATCCTCTATACCAGCAAGTGGTTGATGACATTGTTAGCAACCAGGGAATTTCCATTGATGTATTGCCAATGGACGATAAAGCGCTTGCCGTTGATAGTGCAGCGTTAGAAAGCTTTGCTGGCCAAGACTATGCCGCTTTGATAATTCCTCAGCCAAACTTCTTTGGCTCGTTGGAAGATGTGAATGCTTTAACCAACTGGGGCCAGGCAAATGGCATGTTGGTTATTGGCGTCGTTAATCCGACAGCTTTAGCGCTATTAACGCCTCCTGGTGAATGGGGAGATAAGGGTGCCGATATCGCCGTGGGTGAAGGTCAGCCATTGGGTATTCCTATGGCATCGGGTGGCCCGTATTTTGGCTTTATCTGTTGTAAAGAAAAGCTGGTTCGCCAAATGCCAGGACGTATTATTGGTCGTACTGTCGATCTGGAAGGTAAAGAAGGTTTTACCCTGACCTTACAGGCACGCGAGCAGCATATTCGCCGTTCTAAAGCGACTTCCAATATATGTACCAACCAAGGCTTGGCGGTTACAGCAGCAACGATTTATATGTCTTTGATGGGCTACAAGGGCCTTTCTCAGGTAGCGATGGCTTGTCATCAAAATACTCAAAAATTGCGCGCTAAGCTTGAAGCAATTGACGGAGTGTCAGTGCTGAATGGCGAAGCCTTCTTCCATGAACTGGTTGTACAGGTCGATAACGATGCTGATGCAGTACTTGAAAGCATGGCTGAGCAGGGCGTGTTAGCGGGCTATGGTCTTGAGCAACACTTTGATGCTTTGAAGAACTGTATTCTAGTGTGTGTGACTGAAGTGAAAAATGATGCCGACCTGGACTTATTCGCTAACGCGTTAAGCCGGGCGCTAGCAGGAGGAGAAGCCTAATGTTGATTTTTGAAAACGGTAGTCAGGGCAGAACAGCTTCGGCGCAATTACCTCCTAAAGCCGATAGCCAGGCGACCACGATTCCTCAGGAATTGCTACGTCAAAAGCCGGCGCTTATGCCAGAGGTATCTGAATTACAAACTGTGAGACACTTTACTAACTTGTCTCGCAAGAATTTCTCGATAGATACTCAGTTCTATCCCTTGGGCTCTTGTACGATGAAGTACAACCCAAAAGGTGCGCAGCGTGCAGCGAGTTTGCCGGGTTTTATATCTCGTCACCCTTTAGCGCCTGAGTCGCATAGCCAAGGTTACTTGTCATGTGTCTATGAGCTTCAGGAAGTACTTAAAGAAGTGACGGGTATGGCGGGTGTATCACTAAGCCCTATGGCCGGTGCACAAGGTGAATTCGCCGGTGTTGCGATGATCAAAGCCTATCACGAAGCACGTGAAGATTTTGGAAGAACTGAAATTATCGTTCCAGAAGCAGCTCATGGGACAAACCCTGCTACAGCGGTAATGTGTGGTTATAAGGTAAAAGAGATCCCTGTAAAGTCAGGCGGTGATGTTGACCTGGAAGCGCTTAAAGAAGCAGTTGGCCCACAAACAGCCGGGATCATGATGACTAACCCTTCGACCTGCGGCGTGTTTGAAAGACAGATCGAAGAGATTGCCAAGACGGTTCATGACGCGGGCGGTTTGCTTTATTACGATGGTGCGAACCTGAACGCGATCTTGGGTAAAGTACGCCCGGGCGATATGGGTTTTGACGTGCTGCATATGAACTTGCACAAGACCTTTGCAACACCTCACGGTGGCGGTGGACCAGGTTCTGGCCCAGTTGCTGTAGGTGAGCGTTTACTACCATACCTGCCTACGCCAATGGCGGGTTGTCAGGCGCAAGCAGACGGCGTTAAGAATTATCATTGGGTGACCCAAGCAGATAATGTAGATTCCATCGGTCGCCTAAGTACCTTCATGGGTAATGCCGGGATTATTCTTCGAGCCTACATTTACGCAGTACTACTTGGCCGAGAAGGCTTGCATCGAGTTGGTGAGTTTTCAACCTTGAGTGCAAACTACATGGCTAAGTTGATGGCTGATGCCGGTTTTGAATTGGCCTATCCTGAGCGTCGAGCCACGCATGAGTTTATTGTGACGATGAACAAACAAGCGAAAGGTCTGGGTGTCACGGCGATGGACTTTGCCAAGCGTTTACTCGATTACGGCTACCATGCTCCGACCACTTACTTCCCCTTGTTGGTACCAGAGTGTTTGCTGATTGAACCAACCGAGACAGAGTCTATTGACGAGCTAGAAGGCTTTGTTAAGGCGATGGCAGCGATTCAGAAGGAAGCGGAAGACACACCAGAAACAGTAAAAGGTGCGCCTTATACGCAACCTGTTCGTCGTCTGGATGATGTTAAAGCTGCACGAGAACTTGATGTAGCCTACTCAGCGCCAGCAGAGTAAAAATGTTCCAAAAGGGTGCGCTATGGTGCACCCTTATCCTGCCCTAAAAATTTCTAAACTATTTCAAACGTACGCCTTGGCAATATCCGTTTTAGCATCTATCTTACTATTTCAATATGGATGAGAGTTGTCGCAGGGTATTAGCTAATACGACTTACCTGACAGACAATATTTCTAGCTCTATGTTCTTGATATACAGTTGTTAGCTGTTTTTAGGGCATAATCTTTCGATTTCTCTATAGTCTATATATCCGTTTCCAGAATTAAAATTAGGTTTGTATGCTCTTCGCTACGCAAAACGAAGACCTGTATTTAGTGCTGTGTTGTATGAGTATTAATCAATTTGGCCTGTTTTGACCTAAAATGATCTAAATAATACTAATAGAATTTGAAAAAATTATATTTTTCAAATGCTTAAAGTTTAAAAATGTGATAAATCTATATTTATCTTTTGGCTGTAGATACACCTGCCAAGCGGGTGGCACGACTTGAATGGAGCGTTATTAATATGGACCAGTATTCAGAGCGGAACCCTTATGCTGATCACTTGGTAGAAATTAATAAATATAACCCGGTTTTAACGACGCAAGACATATGTAATAACCGTGGGGCAACAGTTGTACCCAAAGGAACCTACCTCACTGAAGACGTTGCCAATAAGATTGCGCGCTTTCAGCTGGAACTTCCCATAGAACTGCAAGTTAGCTTGGCGAGTACCGTATCACCTAGTGAATTGTTTGACTCGATTCGTAAGGCACAGAATAAGGTCTTGAAGGGCTTGGATCGCATGGATTTAACCAAGGAACTGGTTCGACAGTGTGGTTTAATCAGTGCTTATCCACTGCTATCTCAAAAGCTGACAGTTTTTGCAGATCGCTTATCGCCCCGTTTTAATTCAACTCAAAGTGCTACCGGTTTTGCAATACTCATTGCGCTTGAGCTTGGACTCAATGATGAAGATATGGAAGTTGTCTTCACCGCAACACAAATGCATGATGCAGGCTTCTTGAATATTGACCCTGATATTGCTGCCATTTTTGACAAGCTTCCCGATAGCGAAAAGCGACAAATGTATGTGCAGCAGTTGTCTTTGGGGGGCGAGTTTCTTGAAAATATACCTAATCTGTCCGAGCGGGTAGGGCGTGCAGTCAAAGAGCATAAAGAACGTAAAGACGGTTCAGGCTGGCCGCAAGGCATTATCGGAGATAAGCATAGTCTCGATGCACAGGTTGTTGGTCTTGCTGTTATGCTTGATGAAGCCTATCGAAAAAAATTGCGTCCGAGAGGTTATGGGCCTTCTCAGTTAATTCCTTTAATTCAGGCTGAATCAGAGGCGGTTGATCGTGATATATGTCATGCCGTCGTCGAGATGCTGCGTAAGAATGCCCAGGGCCTTGCTCAAGTTATCCCCATAGAGTTTATGCCCAAACTATCACGTTACTTGGTGGTGCAGCAGCGTTTTATGGTGCATTGGTTGGAACTTGCAAAGCAATGTGCTGTAGGGATGCGAGAGGTGCAAAGTATTGCACAGACAGAGCGTTCCATGTTGATCATCACAGGCCTGGAGGAACTCTACCGTAATTCAGGTTTATGGGATTCAGAGGTTCGGCGTTGGCTCAGTGAGGCGGCCGATTGCTTGGAGGTTGAGCATAATGCTAGAGAGTGTGAAGAGCTTGAGGTTGTCGCGCTACTGCTAGAAACTGTGCTGGATAAGTTGAAGGCTTTGCAATGGTCTATGCGAGATGCGGCCAAAAAAGTAGGTAGCGACTGGATCAACCGCTGCGATGACCTCGCCAGCTTATTGTATTCGATCCCCAAAGATCACTTCGAAGCCTTTGAAACCTACTCATGTTTTGCTGAAGAGTAGGCGGAATATTGCGACATAGGCTAATCGTTGCTACGCTTAAAGGCACAATAACAACGTTTAGTCTTATCGATAATGAAAATAACTAAAAAGAACCTAATCCGCAGCGCCTGGCTTGGCGCCATGGTCATCATAACTATTGCCTTAACGCCGGTTTACCTCAAAAACGGTGGCTTTTACTTCGATGATCAGGGCCTTAGAGTTGAGGATGTCAGCTTCCGGACATCCAGCCGCCTGAAGTTTCGCACTTACAATGACTCTTCTCGTAAAGGCGATGTCGTACTCTGGTTTCGTTATAAGCAAAAGAACGAATGCCTCTGGATCTTTCAAATGTTCCCAGAAAGCCACGTCGACCTAAACGCCCAGTGCCCGGGCTTAAAAGATAAAGACTACATCATCAACTACGAATGGGCTGCGAGTAACCCTCGGCTAGCATCGAATGCTGTACGCCTGGGAATGGTTAAAGACTTCTTTTAAGATTTTTTGTTGGAAGGTTGTAGGTACAACTGTTTGGTGTTTTGTCTTTTTATTAATATGTGAAGAGATTGAATGCCGCCGATAAGGAAATCGTTTTGTCTAGTCATGCTTCAAATGAGGCTGGAAAGTCTTCATCCGTTGATACGGGCTTAGCTTGCCTGGTATCAATAGCACGTTATCACCAAGTCGCTGCAGATCCAGAGCAGATTCGTCATTACTTTGGTACTAATGAACCTTCATCCGAAGCTAAAAACTCGGCCTCTTGTCTGAATGATAAAGATATCGTTCGTGCTGCTAGACACCTAAAACTTAAAGCTTCACTAACAAAAGCAGACATCGCTAAGTTAGAAAAGATGGCCTTACCTGCGATAGGCCTGAGTAAAAATGGTGAGTACTTTATTCTTGCCAAAGTCGCAGATGAAAAGGTTCTTGTTCAAGTGCCTGGTTCTGAAAAACCACAAGTCTTCACTCTTAGTGAATTCGAAGATTATTGGAATGGCAGAATTATTCTAATTACTCGACGTTCACTCCTGCCAGGTATGAACGGTAAATTTGATATTTCCTGGTTTATCCCCGCTATTATCAAGTACAAAAAGATCTTGATGCAGGTCTTGGTTGCCTCCTTCTTTATTCAGTTATTTGCACTAATTACGCCGTTGTTCTTTCAGGTGATTATCGACAAAGTACTCGTCCATCAGGGCTTAACTACGCTCGATGTATTGTGCTTCGGTTTAATCGTCGTTTCCTTATTCGATGTGATTTTGAATGGCCTTCGAACCTACGTCTTCTCGCATACCACCAATCGGGTTGATGTGACCTTAGGGTCGCAGTTATATAACCATCTCTTGCGTCTGCCCATATCATTCTTTAATGCACGGCAAGTGGGGAATACTGTAGCCAGAGTTCGAGAGTTGGATACCATTCGTGAGTTTATTACTGGCTCTGCTTTAACGCTGATTATCGATATCCTTTTTACCGTGATCTTTTTTGTGGTGATGTACTACTACAGCCCAACCCTCACATGGATAGTGTTAGGTTCGATTCCCCTTTATGTGATTCTATCGGCGACAATCACGCCAGTTCTTAGAAACCGCCTAAACGAAAAGTTCAAGCACGGAGCAGAGAACCAGGCTTTCTTGGTCGAGTCCATTTCAGGCGTTGAAACGCTTAAGTCGATGGCTGTCGAGCCTCAAATGCAACGTCGTTGGGAAGAGCAACTAGCTGCTTATGTGTCGTCCTCTTTCAAGGCGATGAACCTAGGCAATATCGCCAGCCAAACGGCGGGCTTTATTAACAAGGCAGTTACAGTATTAATCCTTTGGGTGGGTGCAACACTGGTGATTGCAGGCTCCTTGAGTGTCGGGCAGTTGATCGCATTCAATATGCTCGCAGGCCGAGTCAGTGCACCGATTCTGAGGCTCGTTCAACTCTGGCAAGACTTCCAGCAAGCAGGCATTTCATTAGAGCGCTTGGGGGATATTCTTAATACGCCGGCAGAACCTGGTCATAACCCAAACAGAACAACGCTGCCTGACTTGAAAGGCAAGGTGTCACTAGAACATATTACCTTCCGCTATCAGCCAGATCGACCTGAAATACTCAAAGATTTAAGCTTGGAAGTTTCGCCCGGAGAAGTGATAGGCATTGTTGGTCGCTCAGGTTCAGGCAAAAGTACCTTAACCAAACTCGTGCAAAGGCTATATGTGCCCGAGTCAGGCAGAGTGCTGGTTGATGGTGTCGATGTCGCACAGGTTGACCCGGCATGGCTACGCAGACAGATAGGCGTGGTGCTTCAAGAAAACGTTCTATTTAACCGTTCAGTCAAAGACAATATCGCCTTGGCAGACCCAAGCATGAGCATGGATAGAGTGATCGAAGCCGCAACCTTAGCAGGTGCACATGAATTCATTCTACAACTTCCAGAAGGTTACGACACCGTGGTGGGCGAGCAAGGCGCTTCATTATCAGGAGGGCAAAAGCAACGTATCGCTATTGCCAGAGCGCTCATTACCAACCCCCGCATTCTGATCTTTGATGAAGCGACCAGTGCCTTGGATTATGAGTCTGAGCGTATCATTCAAGACAATATGCGCTCGATATGCAAAGACAGAACGGTATTTATTATCGCTCATCGTCTATCAACCGTTCGTGCAGCAGACAGAATTATCGTCATTGAAACCGGGCGAATTGTTGAAAGCGGAAGCCATGATGAATTGCTCGAGCTGAATGGCTACTATGCCAAGCTACATAGCCATCAAAGTCATATTCCTAGCATTCGCGAGGTCAAAAAAGACGAAGGTAAAACAGCTAAGCCCACGAATAAACTAGCGATGAATTTACCTAAGGCGAAGATAGTCTCCAAGCCGAAAACATCCACAGCTAATCAGATGGAAAGTGAAACAGATGGAGGTGTGGAATGAGCTCCTCAATTCAACTCCCTGTGGGTGATGTCTCTGAAGAAAAAACAAAGAAAGGGCTGTTTGCTTTCCTTCATAAAGATCAGTCAGTCTCGCATAAAGAACTGTACCAGTTCTTACCGGCTGCTATTGAAGTAGAACAAACCCCAGCCTCATCAGCCGGCAGAGCCATTATCTGGGCAATCGTAATACTATTCACTATTGCCTGTGTGTGGGCTTACTTTGGCAAGATTGATATTGTTGCGGTTGCGCAAGGTAAAGTGATTCCAAGCGAACACATCAAACATATTCAGCCCTTAGAAGCGGGAAAGATCAAAGCGATTCACGTCAGAGAAGGGCAAAGCGTCAAACAAGGTGAGCCGCTCATAACGCTAGACAGCACGCAAACACAGGCCGATGTAGATCGTTTAGCACACGAGATTGCCGAACTATCAATGAATATTGAAAGGCTATCGCACTTCGATCATTGGCTGAGTTTAGTTTTAAAGGGAGTAGGTTCGCAGGCTTTGGCCCCGTTAAAATCGACGAGCCACCAAAACCTTCTCGTACAACAGAAAACCGAACTTAACGCCAAGCTCTCATCCCTGGAAGTTGAAAGACAAAAGCTCCAAGCAGAACAACAAATGGTCGAAGCGGAAGCAACGAAAAAAGAAAGAGTCATACCCGTACTGGCCGAACGAGTCGATGCGCTCGAACAACTCCACCGAAAAGACTACGGCTCAAAGCTTCCATACCTAGAACTCAAGCAAGAGCTAATCGAACAAGAACAAGACTTGAAAGTACAACAAGCCCGATTCAAGCAACTGGATAGCTCAATACTTGCCATCGAAAAACAAACCCACTCATTACTGGCAGAACAGCAGTTAGCAACGCTCTCGCAAAAGCAAGAATTTGAACTGAGATTAGAAGGCCTAAAGCAAGAACTCGTCAAAGCAAAACAGAGAAACCAGCAACAAGCAATCGTTTCACCAATAGATGGTCAAGTGCAGCAATTAGCAGTCCATACTATTGGAGGCGTAGTCACACCCGCCCAAGCACTCTTGGTGATTGTACCGGACCAAAGCAAAATGGAAGTGGACGTGATGATTCTTAATAAAGACATCGGTTTTGTGCAAGAAGGGCAGAAAGCTGAAGTCAAAGTCGATACCTTTAACTTCACCAAGTACGGTTTGATTGATGCAGAGATTAAGAGCATTTCTGACGATGCGATACAAGATGAGAATTTGGGCTTGGTTTATAGTGCTCGGGTAGCCTTGGCCAAAGAGCAATTAGTGGTAGAAGGTAGAGAAGTGAAACTGTCACCGGGGATGTCGGTGATGGCTGAAGTGAAGACAGGGAAGAGGCGCTTGATAGAGTACTTTTTATCGCCTTTGTTGAGGTATAAGCAAGAGAGTTTGGGAGAGAGGTAGTCGTTATAGGCATCTTATCTTTTAATCTGTTTAATTTAATGTCAGAATACGTCAGTGGCGTATAGTTGTGTTTATGGTTATTATTGAAACAAGCGTATTTACCAAACTCATTAAGCAATTGATGCCTGATGAACAATATCGAGAGCTACAAGAAACGCTGGTTAATCGGCCTGACCTTGGTGACCTGATTAGAGGTTCTGGAGGTTTGCGTAAGATCCGTTGGAAGCTTAAGTCTGCAGGTAAAAGTGGTGGTGTGCGAGTTATTTACTATTGGGTGGTAAGCGATGAACAAATTCGTATGCTGTATGTTTATCCAAAGGGTAAACAAGAAAGCTTAACTTCAGATCAATTGGCGATATTAAAAACCATTGTAGAGAGGTGGTAAATGATATGAAAGATAATGACTTTAGTGAACTGCTGGCGAGCGTTCAGGAAATGGATGATATAGTTGAAGGTAAAGCGGGCACATCGCGTAACTTTAAATTTGAAGAGCCTGAAGTTAAGGCGATTCGTGAAAAAATTGGCTTATCTCAAACCCGTTTCGCAGGACTCATTGGTGTCAGTAAGCGTACATTAGAAAATTGGGAACAGGGGCGGCGTTATCCAACAGGTCCCGCGAGAGCTTTGCTTCGTTTGCTAGACAAAGACCCAGAATATGCTCTGCGCACTTTGAATGGGTAATTTTGAGAATTACTTAATAGGTTTGTTTATCTCTTTGTTGACCTGCATCTGCTATAACTAATTTCCCATAATGGTTGTACCTACAACTCCAGCTCGCAAGTAACTTTTTTATTCTATCGATCCTTTGAAGAAAAAGGTGTCACATTTAATTTTTAAATACAGAAAATAGATGTGAAGTCTTTTGATTCAGTCTGTATAGCAAACAAGGAGGTGAGCTATGCCGAGAGGAAAGCGCCTGATAGTGTCAAGCTGCCCTCATCATATTGTCCAGCGAGGACATGATAAGACGGCAGCGTTTTTGTGTGATGAAGATGACCAGCACTATTTGGAGGTCTTGATTGAAGCAAAGAATGATTTAGGAGTCGCAGTGGAGCGGTGTCAACTAACAGGCACAGGAAAGTTTGTAGATGAGATTGAAAGGCGTATGGGTCGAAGAGTCGAGAATAGAGGATCGGGTAGGCCTGGGAAGTAGGTCTGACAGCTTTTCAGACACAGATACCAGGAATTGATATAGGTACGTATAATGTCGTACAATTATTCTGTGAGGGGGCAATGAATAAGTTCAAGGACGTTAAAAAGCGGATCCTGCAATGTATATATGATGGAAATGTTTTGCATGAAGCCAGAAACAATATCGAGATTAAGAACTTGTTGGAAGTAGGTGATGTTTCGATCGAAGAGCTAGCAGAAATCATTAAGCATACTCGAGGAGACGACTACGAGGTCAGTCCGCATCATAAAGATCAAAGTATAAATGTGCACCTTATTAAGACTCGGTATCGGCGCCAGTCATGGTATATAAAGTGGTTTTTTATAGAACCAAATGCTGTGTTTATAAGTGTGCATCAATGAGGCCAGTTATGAAAATATTAAAAGAGGGTGATGTGGGAAAGGTTCTTTGTCATACCTGTGAGTCAGTACAAAATTCCACGTTTAAGTTGAGAGACGTCCCCTTTAGTGATGACAGTGGTAGTGTTAAGAACATATTGGCGGGTGTTTGTGATGCCTGCGATAGTGTTGCTGCGATTCCTCATCAATCTACTCCAGCTATTAAGAAGCAGTTAGATAAGCAGCGTAAATCAGTGGAAGGCCGAGTGCCCTCTCACTTAGTTGATGTCCTAAACTTGGCTAGCGATAGTCTCGGAGCTAGTGCTGATTTTATTCCTAGCCTGATTAAATACTACATTCATGCTTTTTATGAGAACTCGATTGCGCCCAAGGATTTACTACCTTTGCTTAAGAGTGATTTGGCAAAAGGTCGAGCGAATAAAAGAATATCACTAAAAGGGCGTTACGTGGCTGAAGAGATAGAGGTGCTTAAAGCTAGGGCTCAGATAGAAACCACAACGGAACTCTTAAAAAGTATTGTATTAAAGATTCACGAAGAAATACTCGTTAAGCAAAAGGCGAGTCGAATCAAAGAGCTTGAACGCTTAGTCGCTGCGGTGGCTTAGTATTAACGACCGATAACGGAATGAATTGAAAATTTTAAGGAAGAAAATATGGGTATATTAGTCGCATTTCTCACCTATCTTGTCGTTGGTTTGCTAGCAATTATATTAGCGCCCGTTCTTTATGCTTGGGTGACCAAGAAGGTAATCGTTTTTGAAAACGCCATATTCAAAGAGTATGCCTACTTCTGGGTGCTCTTGATTCTGCTTGGAGTGGTTTTCCAGGTGCTTTATGTTGCAACGACCCAAGTCATTTACGGCATGGAGCAGCCTATAGGCCTCTACGTGGAAAACTATTCAAATTTGAGTGCACTGATTGGCTTTGCGACAGAGGTGTTGCTTGCTAAATGGATTTTTAGGGAAAGCTATTGGAAGGCTTTTAAGGCATCAATTGTGTACACCATTCTTCTGGTTTTATCTCTTATGATTTTATTTTTTGTTGGGATTTGGGTTGGGCTTAGTGCTTTTGTTGGAGGCTAGTTCTGTCGGCTTGGGTAGGAGGTCTGGTAAATGTTAAGAGTATTACTTAAATGGCTTAAGAAAATAACGATCTTATCAATCGCACCAATTGGTATTTATGGAACTTTGGAGTTGTCTCGCTATTACAGCACAGATGTTCAGTATTTACCTGATGACAGCTTCTTTACTGAGTTTGAGGATATCAAGGTTGATCAATTCGGATGGAGTGCACGGTCAGGACACGGAGGCATCTACTGGGTAAGTGACAATGAAATAGTCACCATGGCAGAGATTGAAAACGAAAAAGCTTTATACCTTGTGAATGTTACGGATGGCTCTTATACGAAATTGGTAGATACCCAAAGTCAAAAGAGGAAGCTCCGTCGATATTGCTTTTCCAATGACACTCTATTTGTCTCTTCATGGCCTTCTTCAGAGCCGCTAGAGTTCGAATATCAACCTAGAAATTTTAAGATTGTTTCTCGGCGAGGTTCTGAACTGAATGGACGATTACGTTCAGCCGTTAGGTGTGGATACTACTCGAGGCCAGGTAAATCTAAACAGCGCAAAGGAATCAGGGAACTGTTAAGGGAAGATGGGTTCATAGTGAAGTTAAGTTCGACTGGAGAGAAGTTTGACAGTGTAGAGTTAGTTAATGCAGATGGTGTTAGCTACAAAGAACTAAGTTCCGAGCCTGATGTTGTTAATTCAATTAATGGTACTGCATTGTACTATCCATATTTTGATGGGTATTTTTCTTATATGACGCAGTATAAACCATGTCCTGGAGTTGGCGTTTGGTGGTTAGGTCGTAAAGATTGGACGCTAAAGGTAAAGGACTATTGTTTAGGTCCTTGGTCTAAGGCTGGTTCGTCTGTTATAGCGCCTACTAATGTTGGTTTATTTGTTGAGCAGCACGGCAGCGGTAAGGGAGCTCCTTGGGCTTTGTATTATTTAGTAACACCAGAGCAAGAGTTGCCAATAGATATGGTAGGGGGGCGTGGAGTTA
>NZ_LWGE01001048.1:0-5009 GCF_001635315.1 Oleiphilus sp. HI0123 | reverse complement strand
GAGGCGTTAACATTACTAGATATAATACCTACAGCGCATAATATGAAAAGTAAATAAACTGGCCGTAAAATTGATATTCCGAACACAGAAATTCCTCGATGATCAAAGTAAATTTAGTGAGCTAGTATAGTGTTATTTCAGCTTGATAGGGGCTTTTGTTAAAGCAAGTTCACGTTAATAACATAATTATATATATTAGAGTAATGTATCTACGTAATCTGTAGTTAAAATAAGGTCACATGGCCGATTAGTATTATATTTCAGCATATTTTTGGCTTTATACTACAATTATCTTTGGTGTGGTCGCATTTGATTTCAGACTTAAGATACTGATGCAGGGAATTAACTAGTTATCCATTGGTAAGCGAATTCTGAGCGAAGCGCAATCAATTTATTCTTTTCGGGGTATTAAGTAATGAGCTATTTTTTGACCGGTGGAACCGGTTTTATTGGTCGTTTTTTAGTTGAGAAACTAATCGCGCGTGGTGAGAAGATATATCTTCTTACACAAGAGTCCAGTATGGAGCGCTATGAGGAATTGCTTGAGCGTTTTAACGTGTCAGGTGATGACGTTGTAGCGATCGTTGGCGATTTGACTCAGGATAACCTGGGTATCTCTGATGCTCAAATGGCCGAGCTCAAAGGAAATGTTAAGCACTTTTATCATCTAGCAGCGATCTATGATTTGAACGCTGGTGCTGAAATTCAGAAAGCAGTAAATGTACAGGGCACAAGAAACGCAATTGTTGCCGCGACAGAAATGCAAGCAGGCTGTTTTAACCATATTAGTTCGATCGCAGCAGCTGGTCTTTATAAGGGGACGTTTAGAGAGGATATGTTCGAAGAGGCCGAGAACCTTGACGATCCATACCTTCAAACAAAACATGACTCGGAAAAGGCTGTTCGAGACGAATGCTCTATTCCTTTCAGAATCTATCGTCCTGGTATGGTTGTGGGGCACTCTAAGACTGGTGAGATCGACAAGATTGACGGTCCATATTACTTCTTCAAAATGCTGCAAAAAATTCGTAACACTTTACCAAAGTGGATGCCTACTATTGGTATTGAAGGTGGCCGCATTAACGTTGTGCCGGTCGACTTTATTGTTGATGCAATTGATCATATTTCCCATGCAGATGGTGAAGATGGAAAATGTTTCCATTTGACTGACCCAGACCCACACAAGGTTGGTGAGGTTCTAAATATTTTTGCCGAAGCTGGTCATGCGCCAACCATGACAATGCGTGTTGATTCTCGCATGTTTGGTTTTATTCCTTCAATGGTTAGGAATGGCCTAAAGAACCTTCCTCCTGTTAAGCGTATTACGAGTGCGGTTTTAAATGATTTTGGTGTTCCAGAGTCGGCAATGGGTTTTATCAATTACCCAACAAAGTTCGACTCTCGCGAAACAGAGCGTGTATTGAAAGGATTAGGAATCGAAGTTCCTCGTCTAGAATCCTACGCACCTGCTATTTGGGATTTTTGGGAGCGTAACCTAGACCCAGATTTACATAAAGATCGTTCCTTAAAAGGTACTGTTGGTGGAAAAGTTTGTGTTGTCACGGGTGCAACATCGGGTATCGGATTGGCGACTGCGCATAAATTGGTAGATGCTGAGGCAATCGTATGTATCGCTGCTAGAACGCAAGAGACTCTGGACGAAGTTAAGGCTGAGCTACAAGCAAAAGGTAAGGGTGAAGTGCATGCTTATCGTTGCGACTTCGCGGACATGAATAACTGTGATGAGTTCGTTGAAGCCGTGCTAAAAGATCATGGTCATGTTGATTATTTGATTAATAACGCAGGCCGCTCGATCAGACGTGCGATTAACCATGCATTTGACCGTTTCCATGATTATGAACGAACTATGCAGCTAAACTACTTTGGTTCTTTGCGTTTGATTATGGGGTTCGCGCCATCAATGCTAGAACGTAAGTGCGGCCATATCGTTAATATTTCCTCTATTGGGGTACTAACTAATGCTCCACGCTTTTCTGCATACGTTGCATCAAAAGCTGCTTTGGATGCATTCTCACGTTGTGCTGCGTCAGAATTTTCCGATAGTAATGTGACTTTCACAACGATTAATATGCCGCTTGTGCGTACGCCGATGATTGGCCCAACTAAGATCTACGACTCTGTTCCGACATTGTCGCCAGATGATGCGGCAGATTTGATTGCTGAAGCGATTGTGCATCGACCAAAGCGTATCGCTACACGCTTGGGGACTTTTGCTGCAGTACTTCACTCCTTAGCTCCTAAGGTTGGTGAGATTGTAATGAATACTGGCTATAAGATGTTCCCTGATTCAGCTGCGGCTCAAGGTAAGGGGCAAGCTAATGAAAAGCCAAAAGTTTCAACAGAGCAGGTTGCATTCGCTGCGATCATGCGTGGTATTCACTGGTAAGGCGTTTTGTCTAGCTAGTATTTGATGCTATGTAGTAATAGAAAAGGGGCTTCGGCCTCTTTTTCTTTTTTAGAAGCTTACTTTTTCAGAAAAAGTAACTAAGAAATGGTGTAATTATTTTTACTGGCTGTGTAATATAGGCACGTTGTTTTAACCACACTAAGAGATACGTTCTGTATCTCTATCGAATAAAACTTTTAAGGAAGGTAATAACTAATGAGTGTTTTAGTTGGTAAGCAAGCTCCTGATTTTACAGTATCTGCAGTACTAGGTGACGGTTCTATCGTTGATGAATTTACGTTTTCTGAAGCGACAAAAGGCAAGTATGCCTTGGTGTTCTTTTATCCATTAGATTTTACTTTTGTTTGTCCATCTGAGTTGATTGCTCTGGATCACAGAATGGATGACTTCAAAGCTCGTGGCGTTGAAGTTATTGGTGTTTCTATCGATTCTCACTTCACTCACAACGCTTGGAGAAACACTCCAATCAATGATGGTGGTATTGGTCAGGTAGGTTATACGCTAGCAGCAGACATGAACCACGATATTTGTAAGGCTTATGATGTTGAGTCAGAAGGTGGTGTTGCATTCCGTGGTGCATTTTTGATTGATACTAACGGTACTGTTCGTTCGCAAATCGTTAACGATTTACCGCTTGGTCGTAATATGGACGAATTGATTCGTCTAGTTGACGCGCTTCAATTCCATGAAGAGCATGGCGAGGTTTGTCCTGCAGGTTGGAATAAAGGTGACAAAGGTATGAACGCTTCTCCTGATGGCGTTGCTGCATACTTATCAGAGAATGCCGACAATCTTTAATGGTCGATAAGTCTTTGTAATATGAAAAAGCCCAACATTAAGTTGGGCTTTTTTGTTTTTTAGTGCTCTTGTTTTGAATAAAGTCGTTCAAAGCTCCATACGAGCATTATGGGGATGGTGATAGCTAGCGTTCCCATGCTGTAGTCTGATAAAGAGCGCTCAGTAATTCCATGAATCAAAAGCATGAAAATATCCAGGGTAATCAGCCCGAAAAGAGCGCCAGATATATAGTCGCTATAATCATGGTACCAAGGTGTGGCGTTACTCATTGTTGTTCTACCTTTCTTGTGTTTCAGGCAGTTGCTGTGCCCGATAGTTTTTATTTTTATTGTGACAAAAGCAGAATATCACGGTGTGTTGGTGCTGTAAGAGTATAGTCAGGGCTATCTCTTTGCTGCAAGTATATCTTGCAGGACTTGCTTAGTCTTCAAACCATACCTGATTTTCACCATTTTCTCGGGCTAGATACAGGCGATTGTCAGCATTTTTTAAAAGCTCAATTAAAGAGTTATTGTTGTTCTCGGTTATTCCTGCTGAAACAGTGAAGTTGAAGCTGAACTCATCTATCATAACAATATGGTCTTCAACTAGCTCCCTAAAGCCGTCTACAAGCTTTGCTGCTTGTTCCAGGCTTAGCCCTGCCATAAGTATTGCAACGTCAGAGTCGTTTATTCGAGCGTATTGGAAGCGATTGAATGCCTTTGGTAGCAGGGTGGTTAGATTGCGCATGGTGATATCGGGCGCATCCAGGCCGTGCTTGTCTTGAATGTTATGCATTTGGTCAACAGAGAGTAGAGCAACAGATACTGGGGTGCTCTGGCTTACGGCCTTTTCTAACTCTTTGTTCCCATCAAGAAAGAACTTCTGTTTGTTGGGCAGCCCTGTAACAAAGTCATGGAAGGCGAGATATTTAAGCGTTTGGGAATGCTCAAGGTTTTCGATGTTGTGTAAAATGCGGCAATGAAACTCTTCATGGCTAAAGGGTTTGTTCAAGAAGTCGTTTGCGCCATTTTTTATGAACTTGGCAGTTAGTTTTCCGTCACCTTCACCAGACAAGCCGATTATAACCAGCTCATTCTTGCTCACCTCTTTTCGGATGTTTTTGACCAAGTCAAAGCCGTTCATTCTTGGCATGTTGTAATCGGTAATCAGTAGTTTAATATCTGGGTGTTGTTCAAGGGCCTCTAAAGCCGTGTCGCCATCGTCTGCGGTGTGCACTTGATAAAGGTGTGTCTCAAGTTGCTGTTGAATGTAGCGGCGAGACATTTTGGAGTCGTCTGCTACAAGAATTTTTATATGCTGGTTTTTTTCAAGGCGCTTAATCAGCTTTATGACATACTCGTAAGAGAAGCGGCTTTCTTTTACAACGTAGTCGACGATTCGCTTTTCCAGCATTTTCTCCCTTTTCTCTTCATCGTAATTTCCCGTGAGTACGATGGTGGGGATTTTTTCTGCAATGGTGTAGTCAACGACTTCTCCATCCGGTGCGTCAGGAAGGTTTAGGTCGACCACTGCAACAAGGTACGCATCTGCGCCATTATTTTGAATGTGTTCCTTTGCTTCTGCGAAGGACGTGGCGATGTCAAAAGGGAAGCCAGCATTGCTTTTGTTGATGTGTTTGATGATTTTTACAACAATCGAGCTGTCTTCAACAAGTAAGAATTTTTTCATAGTTGAGGGTACGCTAGTCTGTACATAATAAAAGGGCGCTATATAGAAGCCGTGGGTTTATCTATCAGCTTAGTAGTTCCTCGCATAGTCTCCAGTTTTTAGTCTTCAAAAA
>NZ_LWGE01001047.1:0-8719 GCF_001635315.1 Oleiphilus sp. HI0123 | reverse complement strand
GAAAATTGGTGTACTGGGCGCTGGGCAACTAGGCCGAATGCTCGCTTTGGCGGGATACCCTCTGGAGCTGGACTTTCACTTTTATGATACGTCCGGTTCTCCTAGCGTTGGACTTGGAGACATTACTATCGACACCGAGGCCAAGCTCGACAATCCGGCCTTAGCGGACTTCCTGAATGACGTTGATGTCGTCACTTATGAATTTGAGCACCTTCCAGCGCAACTAACACAATACATCGAAAGTAAAAGTACACTTTATCCCCCCTCAAAGTCTATTGAAGTCTGTCAAAATAGAGCTGAGGAAAAGGCACTATTTACCAAACTTGGAATTCCCACTCCTGCCTACCATATCGTCAACTCCCTTGAAGAGTTAAAAGCGGCTGTCGAAAAACTAGGTTGCCCAATCGTCACCAAGACAACGCGAGAAGGCTATGACGGAAAAGGCCAGTTCGTTATTCGTCAAGCAGAACAATGCGAAGCAGCATGGCAGGCTATTGGCGAAGGTAAAAATGGCACAAACACACTTATTGCAGAAGCATTCGTAAACTTTTCTCGAGAGCTGTCAATTATCGCTGTACGCTCAGCTGATGACAGCATGAAAGTCTACCCACTAGCAGAAAACGACCACCACGAAGGCATTCTGCGCTATTCCATCGCACCTGCAGCTAAGGTCGCGGACGATATAAATGCTCAAGCAAATCAATATATTAAAGAGTTAATGCATGAGCTAGGGCATGTCGGCATTTTAACACTGGAATTATTTGAAACAGAAAACGGCTTAGTCGCTAATGAAATGGCACCTCGAGTCCATAACTCTGGGCACTGGAGCATTGAAGGCGCACATTGCAGTCAGTTTGAAAACCATTTGCGTGCTGTCAGCGGCCTACCTTTAGGTTGCACCGAAGCGCAAAAGCTCACCTGCATGATCAATATTATTGGTGAAAAAGGTGATACCGGGAGTATCTTGTCACTTCCTTACGCCAACCTTCATTTGTACGGAAAAGAAGAACGCGAAGGACGCAAACTAGGGCACGTGACTGTGCAAGCAGATAGCCACGAAGAACTTGCCTGGCGAGTAAAGAATGTTGCGAGTTTTTTGCCTGGAAGCCCTGAATTCAAACATAGTTAAACCGATTCAAAGGCAGAAACCCCAAAAGCAGCTTGAGACACTAGAAAAACTCAAGCTCGCTTTCTTCAAACCAGTCTTCTTCCTCCAAACCCTCACTAACTTCCGCAAATATCATTTCTTTATTGGTCTGTTTTATTAATAAACGACAGACAATCGGCAAGTCATGAATCTGTGCCAATAGGTGGCTATCCACCAAGAAAAGCCTCTCATGGACTTCGTAATCAACAGGTGCGTCCAGCTCTAACAGC
This sequence comes from Oleiphilus sp. HI0123, assembly GCF_001635315.1. Lineage (NCBI taxonomy): Bacteria > Pseudomonadati > Pseudomonadota > Gammaproteobacteria > Oceanospirillales > Oleiphilaceae > Oleiphilus > Oleiphilus sp. HI0123. The sequence continues at coordinate 7,342 of NZ_LWGE01001047.1, read as the reverse complement.
TCATCCTGACACAATTTAGGCAAGCCCATTCTGAGAATACAGTGATGAAGCAGCAACTGGTTTTTCAAGTCTCCCAAAAAGCGATTAGCTAGCTCCATACACCAATTTTCCTGGTACTGCACAATTGTTTAATTTTGCGCTTCAATACTAGGCATTGTTTCCCTGAGAAAAGCTCCAGAAACACTTAAATACATTAAGATAGAAAGATCTTCAGAACTAGCCTCAATGGATACAGAAACAAAGCCATCAAGAGTAGATAACCTTTGTAGGTCATTATCAGTCTTTTTAATATAAGCACCTAAATTATCAAACTGTTTTGCACTAGCACGCTCAAACAACTCCAAAATTCGTGGCACAACTTGCACACTGCTCATTGATATTCCCTCAAGACTCTCTGATCACTTCATTATTCCCCAGTACCGTTACTATACAAAGTATAGACAGCAAACTAAATACTCCACCGAACATCTAGTAGCATAAAGGAGGCACTACCAAGTATAAAGGCAACAAGGTAGAATGCACTTTCTTCCAAACAAACTAACAAACTTACTTCAGCAGCTCACCGCTAGTATATCCACCTTATGATACAAAATAGCTCTTCCCTACCCTCTTCTGTTGACCCAAGCCAAACACGCGTAATCGTTGGCATGTCAGGCGGTGTTGACTCTTCCGTTTCAGCACTACTCCTAAAACAGCAAGGCTTTCTTGTCGAAGGCCTGTTTATGAAAAACTGGGACGAGGACGACGGCACAGAATACTGTACCGCAATCGAAGACCTGAATGATGCCCAAGCTGTATGTGACAAGCTAGGTATTAAGCTTCATACCGCTAACTTTGCCGCTGAATATTGGGACAGAGTCTTCGAGCACTTTTTGGTTGAGTATCGCTCTGGGCGAACTCCCAACCCTGACATCCTGTGTAACAAGGAAATCAAATTCAAAGCCTTTCTCGATTATGCGAGTACCTTAGGGGCAGATTACATTGCGACAGGCCATTACGTGAGACGCGCTGACGATAATGGGCAAACCTTGCTATTAAAGGGGCTCGATAACAACAAAGATCAAAGCTACTTTCTACATGCTGTCAACCAAAGCAAATTAGCGAAAACCCTGTTTCCGGTTGGTGAATTGGAAAAGCCAGCTGTAAGAAAGCTTGCCGAAGAACATGATTTAATCACACATAACAAGAAAGATAGTACCGGCATATGTTTTATCGGAGAGCGAAAGTTCTCTGACTTTCTAAAGCAATACATCCCTGCGCAACCGGGTGATATTGAAACTGACAAGGGCGATATCATCGGCCGACACAATGGGCTTATGTACCACACTATTGGGCAGCGCCAAGGCTTAGGAATTGGTGGGCTCAGCGGCTATGACGAATCACCTTGGTATGTTGCACAAAAAGACCTTGATCGTAACGTATTAATCGTTGTTCAAGGCAGCAAGCACCCCCTTCTATACAGCAGCCAACTACAGACTCTCGAAACTGACTGGATCAACAAAGCTCCAAGTGAGTACCCTTTCCACTGCAAAGCTAAGGTGCGCTACCGCCAAGCTGATCAGGACTGCATTATTGAAAGTAACGACAATGGATGCTTAAGCGTATTCTTTGGGCAGCCTCAGCGCGCGGTCACACCCGGCCAATCGATTGCCTTCTATCTTGAAGATCAATGCCTCGGTGGCGCGATTATTGAAACAACGGAATAGACAGCTAAAACACTAGAAAGCTGAATTCCAAGACATGCTCAGCAATCATCAGCAAAGTAATTTTAAACAGTGAACTCTATGAACAAGACTCAACAACAAATACTTGCCCTAGCAGGGTTATTCCAGGCAATGTCAGCCGCTGACGACATTGCACAGAGCGGACAATGCAATCCTCAACACCTGGAAACTGCCTTAAATAGTCTGTTTATCACAAACCCGGATACCACACTATCGGTCTTTGGTGACCTTGCCAAACTTGAGAAAGGCCTTGAAGTCGTTCATGACCTACTTGCCAAAACTAATACTAAGGGGCACGTACTGCCCGTGCGCTACGCTCTTGCAGTCCTCCACCTTGAGAGAAAACTCAATAAAGATAAAGAAATGCTAGATGCACTTAGCCGGAAACTTGAGAGGGCACAACAGCAAGTAGAGCATTTTGGCCTGCTTCACGAAAATGTCATTGGCAGTCTCGCTGAGATTTACATGCAAACCATCAGCACCTTTTCATTGCGTGTACAGGTATCTGGCCATGAACGCCACTTGACCGTCGATCTGAACGCAGCAAAAATCCGCTGCCTGCTTCTCTCAGGCGTAAGGGCTGCAAACTTATGGCGACAACTCTCTGGCCATCGTTGGCACTTTATCTTTAAACGACGCGCGTTAGCAAATGAGTGCGAAAAACTATTAAGCCAAAGCAGAGCAAGCTAGCTGCTACATAATTATATCTGAAAACTATTACAGATCTCCTTCAATTATTGATTAAATCCAGTAACTTGCATGAGAGAGACTTTGAATCTATATTAGGAACTTCTGCTCACGAATCAATCTATTTTGCAGTAAAATCACGACCCAACCATTACTGATTTCTTAAGGAAAACACTTTGTTTAGCAACCTTCGATTTGAAGTCAAAATTTGGCTACTTCTAGCTATTGCCATTATTAGCAGCTTATTCATTCAAGTTTTTGACCGGATTAATGAGCGAGATAACTTGCTCGAAAGTCGAAAAAGTGAAGTGAAGCATCTTGTTGAAAATGCGTCTTCGCTGCTTAGCTCATTCTACGAACGAAGAGATATATTGGGTGAAGCAGAAGCTAAAAAACAAGCCGTCAACGCTATCAGACACCTAAGGTACGACAATGGCAGCGGATATTTCTGGATCAATGATTATAGCGCGAAAATGGTGATGCACCCTATTAAGCCAGCACTGAACGGCAAAGACTTAAGCGAATTTACCGACCCTAAAGGCACGCAACTGTTTTCCGATTTTGTGAAAGTCGTACGCAGCTCTGAAAGCGGGTATGTCGATTATTATTGGGCTAAACCTGGAAAAGACGAACCTGTTGCAAAAACATCATATGTTCAAGGCTTCAAACCTTGGAACTACATTATCGGCAGCGGTGTATATATTGACGATATCGATGAGCTATTCTGGAAAAAGTCACGATCGTCTATCTTCTTGCTTCTTGCCACGCTCATTGTCGTTGCTGTGATCGCTCGAATGATGACCCAAGACTTGGTCGAACCTTTAAAGCGAATCGTATCAGTCATGAAAGACGCTGCAAACGGAGACTTTCGACAAGAAATTGAGCAAACTGAGCGTCGCGATGAGCTAGGAGGTCTAAGCCGATCGTTCATCAGCATGCAAAGCGCCTTCCGTAGCTTAATCAATCACTGCAAACACGGCTCTGAAGAAATGTCGTTTTCTGCAACCGTCATGAATGACATTACATCAAGAACATCAGAAGGTGTTGACCAACAACACTCTGAGACCGAGCTTCTCGCCTCGGCAATTGAAGAGCTTGCCATGACAATTCAAGAGATTGCTAACAACGCTGCAGAAACCTCAGACCTGACTCACGAAGCAAATACTCAAATAAATCAAGGTAACGAGATGATGCGCAATACCATTGGTGCAATCAGCAGCGTCTCGGATGATATGACACAAGCCAGCCAAGTCATTAGCCAACTTGAAGCCGATGTTCAACAAATTGACACCATTCTTGGCGTCATCAGAAACATTTCTGAACAGACCAACCTATTAGCTTTGAACGCCGCGATCGAGGCTGCACGAGCTGGCGAAACAGGCCGCGGCTTCGCGGTAGTAGCAGATGAAGTTAGGTCTCTCGCACAACGAACTCATGAATCCACTGAAGAAATACAGGCGATGACTGAAGCTCTGCAATCTGCCGCTGCCAATGCAGTTAAAGTAATGGAGGCCGGAAAGATCCATACTCAATCTTGTGTGGATAATGCTTACAGCACCGGAGAGTGCCTAATGATAGCGGGTTCAAAAGTCGCTGAAGTCACCGATAGGAATAATATGATCGCTGCAACGGTGGAACAACAAGGCATCGTTGCGAATGAAGTCAGCAGCAATGTGGTCTCTATCAAAGAGGTCGCTCATGAAACCCACGAAGGTGCGACAACACTTTCACAACATAGCGAAGAGCTACAAAAGCTAACCAGCTCAACTCAGCAACTTCTTGAGCAGTACAAGGTATAGACTTGGAGAGAGCATATTTATAGCTCTCTTTTATTGTTATATTCATTTTATGCCTGATAAACACCGAGATAAGTAGACACATCTAATGAAAACCATATTACGCAAACCACTACACTTACTTATTTCAATCCCTCTACTAAGCTTGTGCTTTGCCCTAACCTGCTCTGCCAATAGCTGGAACTTGGAACATGATGACGACGGAATCAAGGTATATACTCAAGAGATAGAGGGTTCCTCATTCAAAGCATTTCGTGGTGAAACCTCGATTAAATCAAGCCTACATAACTTAATGGCCCACCATACAGACATATCTGCAATGGAACTATGGCTACAAGATTGCGCAAAGAGTGAAGTTCTTCGAAGAATATCAAATAAAGACTTTTATATTTACCAACGAACGAGTGCCCCCTGGCCTGTAAGCGACCGAGATTATGTACTACATGCCAATATTAAACAAGACCCCAAGACCTATGCTGTAACGATGACTTTCGAAGCCAGCACAGCCGTAAAGCAAAATCACGAAGACTGTGTACCTGTCACACAACTAACAGGTTATTGGCGCTTTACACCACAAGGTGATGGCTATATTTTTGTCGAATATGAAACGCATGCTGATCCTAGCGGAGACCTACCGGCATGGCTCGCCAACAGCTTCGTTGTTGACCAACCGTTAGGCACACTAGAAAAAATGCGTAGACGCGTCGAAAGCAATAGCTATCAGCTGCCCAAAGAAATGTCGTACATCATTGAGCCACCATTACCATTAGCGATCAAAAATAAATCAATTTCCGAGCAAGCCACAAAACATAAGCAATAGACCGCACCCTCATGTATCCGTGACAAAAAGTGCAACTCAGGTCACATTTGTAGTATCATTGCCGCCCATTTTTTAAGCAGCAGAGAAAGAGATTACGAATGCAACTTTCATCTTTAACCGCAGNTTCACCTATCGATGGCCGTTACGGCTCAAAAGTCACTGACCTTAGGGATATCTTCAGCGAGTTTGGACTTATTAAATTCCGCGTAGAGGTTGAAATTCGTTGGTTGCAAACCTTGGCAGCCCACCCTCAAATTGAAGAATTAAAAGCCTTCTCTGCTGACGCCAACAAGTTCCTAGACGATATCGTAAGTAACTTCTCTGTAGAAGACGCAGAGCGCGTTAAAGAAATTGAACGCACTACAAATCACGACGTAAAAGCAGTTGAATATCTCCTAAAAGAAAAGTTCTCTGCAGCAAAAGGCGACTTCCCTGAATTAGAAGCCGATTCCGAGTTCGTTCACTTTGCTTGTACTTCGGAAGACATCAACAACCTATCTCACGGTTTAATGCTTACTAATGGCATGCAGAAGAGTGTTTTACCGTCAATGAAAGAAGTTGTAAACAAAATGGAAGAACTGGCACTTGAGTACGCTGAAATCCCGATGCTTTCACGTACCCACGGTCAAACAGCCTCGCCTTCTACAATGGGTAAAGAATTTGCAAATGTTGTTGCTCGTTTACGCCGCCAGTTGGCTCAAATCGAGAAAGTTGAAATCCTGGGCAAAATTAATGGCGCTGTAGGTAACTACAATGCTCACCTATCTGCCTACCCTGATGTTGACTGGGCTGAAAATGCTAAAACATTCATCGAGAGCCTAGGACTACAGTTCAACCCGTATACAACACAGATTGAGCCCCACGATTATATTGCAGAATTGTTTGACGCAATTGCCCGCTTCAACACGATTCTAATCGACCTAGACCGCGACATTTGGGCTTACATTTCAATGGCTTTCTTCAAGCAGAAAACAATTGCTGGTGAAGTTGGCTCTTCCACGATGCCTCATAAAGTTAACCCTATCGACTTTGAAAACTCTGAAGGCAACTTAGGCCTGGCAAACGCTATATTAGGCCACTTGGCAGAAAAGCTACCTATCTCTCGCTGGCAGCGTGACCTGACAGATTCTACGGTTCTTCGTAACCTAGGCGTCGGCCTGGCGCACAGCATCATTGCTTACCAGTCCACGCTAAAGGGTCTAAACAAGCTTCAAATTAACCCGGAGCGTTTAGCTCAAGACCTCGACAACGCATGGGAAATCATGGCTGAGCCGATTCAAACCGTTATGCGTCGCTATAAGGTTGAACAACCTTACGAGAAGCTTAAAGAGCTAACTCGCGGTAATGTAATGAACCAGGAAACGATTCAAAGCTTTGTGAAGACTTTAGATATTCCAGACTCAGCTAAAGAAGAGCTGCTGAAATTGACGCCTGCTACCTATATTGGTAACGCAATAGCGCAGGCAAACGCAATTAAGAGCTAACTTTCGAAAGATTATAAAAAAGGCGCATTGAGAAAACTCAACGCGCCTTTTTTCTTTCCATTTGAAGACTCTTAAGTAATCAGTTTCGCCCATAAACCCTTTCTCTGTTATAACGGAAGAAACCTAACATTTCTTCTTCCTTCTGGATGGTACCGGCCTCATTTTTAAAGTACTTCTCTCGCAAAGCGCTTAGCTTTTCTACTAAGGCTTCACCTTCAAACTGCTCAGAGACAAGTGAACGCTCTTCCATATATGCGTAACCATTATTCCACCGATCCTCTCTCTCTTGGTCTCGCTTGACCAACCATTCTATCTGGGACTCTTCGAATCCGATGAGCCGCCTCACTTCATTAATTTCATACTGACGTTCTTCACGTGTTAATGCACCGAGTTCGCTTTGTACAATATTAAGACCAAAGACAACTTGAGATAACATACCTTTCGAATCAAGCACCAAATCTTCAACAGAGCCAAAATAGTTTTCATCATAAGCGCTTTGCAATAGATAAACTCGGTCTTGCATGCTCATATCAAGTGACTGGTTAAGCATATTAACGGTAGAGAGCATTGACTCTCGTTTATCTTCTTCAGCACTTCGTTCTTTCTCCCAAATAGCTTCTGCTAACTCCTCACCAAAAATTTCATAGCGCTTTTGCCAAAACATGCCTTGCTGCTGCAACGCAGGCATTTCATTCAGATCTAATATATTAGTCAAGAGCCACTCGTCATAGATATCAAGCATTGCTAATAAAGCAAGAATATCATCTACTAACTCGGGGAAAGCCGTTCGAATAATTCGCTCAAATATTTCCGCACCTGTATCTGGGTAGG